>JAKAXS010000296.1 GCA_021816505.1 Pseudomonadota bacterium | reverse complement strand
TTCGCGCCGACGACACGCAGCATCTCGTCCATCTCTTCGGGCGAGGGCCCGATGTGGCGACGGTTGGCGAAGTCGTAGGGCTGGTAGCGTTCTTGGCGGCTCATCTCGCGTCTCCTCAGCCGACCATGGCTTTGTAGGCGGCTTCGTCCATCAGACCGTCCATCGCGGCCTTGTCCTTCAGCTTGAGCTTGAAGAACCAGCCCGCTCCGAGCGGATCGGAATTGACGAGCGATGGGTCGGTGCCGATCGCTTCGTTCACCTCGACGATTTCGCCATCGAGCGGGGCGTAGATGTCGGAAGCGGCCTTGACGGACTCGACCGTCGCTGCACTTCCGCCCTTCGAAACCGTGGCGCCGACGTCCGGCAGGCCGACGAAAACCAGGTCGCCCAGCTGTTCGGCGGCGTGTGCTGTGATGCCGACGGTGGCGATGTCGCCGTCGAGCTTCAGCCACTCGTGCTCTTCGGTGAACTTCAACATGATGTGCTCCTCAGGTGCGCGGTGTGCCGCGGTGGAAACGGGGGGCGACGAACGGCAACGGCGTCACCGTCATCGGTATGCGCTTGCCGCGTACGTCGGCGAACACGGTGCTGCCGGGTGCAACGAAGGCCGTCGGCACGTAGCCCATGGCGACGGGAGCATCGACGCTCGGACCGAAACCGCCCGACGTGACCGTGCCGATGGACTGGACTGCGGTATCGGACGCGTAGATGGCGGCGCCGCCGCGCACCGGCTGCCGCCCTTCGGCCTTCAGGCCGACGCGGCGGCGGTCCGCGCCGTTCGCGAGTTGATCGAGAATGATGTCGCCGCCCGGAAATCCGCCGGCTCGCGCGCCGCCGCGCCGGCGGACGGGTTGGATCGCCCATTCCAGGGCCGCTTCGACCGGTGTTGTCGTCTCGTCGAGGTCGGCGCCGTAGAGGCACAGTCCGGCTTCGAGGCGCAGGCTGTCGCGGGCGCCAAGACCGATCGGTGCGACGCCGTCGAGTGCGAGCAAGGCGCGCGCGACTTCCTCGGCGTGCGAGAGGGGAACGGACACTTCGAAGCCGTCCTCGCCCGTATAGCCGGAGCGGGAGACGATGTACTCCGTGCCGACGACGGTGAGGCTCGCGAGATCCATGAAGCGCTTGTGCGCGCAGGATGGGGCGAGCGTTGCGACAACCTCCGCAGCGCGCGGACCCTGGATCGCCAGCAGTGCGCGATCCAGACGTTCGATCTCGCACGTGCCTGAAAGGTGTTCGCGCAGGTGGCGTTCGTCGGCATCCTTGCAGGCGGCATTGACGACCAGCAGCAGGTGATCGCCGCGGTTGGCAATCATCAGATCGTCGAGGATGCCGCCGCGATCGTTGGTGAAAAAGCCGTAGCGTTGCCGCCCTTCCGGAAGGCCGAGCACGTCGACCGGTACCAGCGTTTCCAACGCGCGCGCCGCATCGCCGACATCGCCGGATTTCGGGCGCAGCACGATCTGGCCCATGTGCGACACGTCGAACAACCCCGCGGCGTTGCGCGTGTGGAGATGCTCCTTCAGCACGCCGTCGCGGAATTGGACGGGCATGTCGTAGCCGGCGAACGGAACCATGCGGCCGCCCAACGCGACATTGAGCGCGTGAAGCGGCGTTCGTTTCAGATCGGGGGGCGTGTCAGCGGTGGCGTCGACCATACAAGGCTCCTCGGACGCGTCCGTCGCGTCGTTGCGAGCCCCCTCTGTCTTGGCAGACCTGAAAGATTGGGCGGTGCCGCCAGCAAGCGGCCCTGCCTTATCCTCTTCGGTGGGCGTGGCATTGCTGCCAAACCACTTTCCAGAGCGTCATCGGCCTGCGGTCCTTTTGCCTGAGAGTTTCCGGGGCGGTTGCTCCTTCGGCGCCAGGCTCTTTGGGAGCCTAGTCTCTCCCGCAGATCATTGCTGACCCATGGAAGATGGTGAGTCTTGCCGGGGCGGTCAACCCGTCTTTGGACGGAGACTGTTGAGCGCGGTGCGCATGGCTTCAACCGACGCTGCGTCGCAGGGTGCGCCAGCCCACAACCACGCCGCTGACCGAGATGACGAGACCGGCAAGCGAAAGCAGCCAGATCAGCACGTCGCGAGCGGGCTGGTTGCGCAACAGGACCGGCAGGTCGTAGTCGTGCAGGAACCGGAACAGCCAGCGGTAGGTGCGCGACGAGGTGTCGGTTAGACCGGCAACGCTTGCCGTCTGGGGATCGATGTAGATCGACGTCTGCGCCGGATCGTCGAAACGGATTTCGATCGCAGGCAATAGACGCGTGCCGTTGTGCGAATACCAGTAGAGCGTTTCCTGGGTGAGGCGCTGCGCCGCCACGATCGTGTTCGACGGATACATGCGGCTCGCGGCCGCGATCAGCGCCTCGTCGGGCAATGCGGTGGGATTGCCGCTGCTCGCGTGGAGCATGCGAGTTCCCGACGCCGACCGCGCCAGCATCAGCGGTTTTCCGTCGGCCCAGGTAAACGAGATGTCACTTGCACCGCGCGCGACGGCCAGTGCGCCGGCTGACACGTCTAAGTGCTTCTCCGGCGACCATCCGGAGAAGGCGACGATCTGCTCCGGATTGATCTGCGTTCGCGCGAACCATTGAAACGGATTGACCGACAGCCGGCCGCTGAAGATCCACGTGCACAAGAACAAGCCGCCGATCAACCCGCCGACGTGATGCCATTTCATCCAGCCGCGATAGGGCGAGACGCTGCGTCTCGCCTTGGCGGCAGCGGGGCGGAGGCGCAGGATGCCGATCCACAAGCCGGAGATGGCGCCGATGACGAGCGGCCCGGAGAGCCACATCACCGCCTGGCGCCACAGTTCCTGGTCGCGGCGGATGGGCGCGAAGTAGATCCAATGCGGGATCGCGCCGAGCCAGTTCCAGACGCGCTCGCTGCGGGTGGTGTTCTGCACGATCTCGCCGGTTTGCGACGAGACGTAGATCGTGGTTCCGGCCTCGTCGTCGAGCGCGAAGCGGTGCAGCGGACGGTGTGGATCGAAGCGTTTCACCGGCGTCCACTGATCGTAGTCGAGCGTTTCGAGGAGCGTCGCACCGTTGGCCGGAAAAACCGTGGCGAGGTGGCGGCGCGCCGCCTCCGGCGAAACGGCCGTGAGCGGTGCACCGGTTACAGCGGAGATCGTCGCGCGCTTGTCGCCGGCGACGATGCGATAAACGGGTTCGTCCGCCTGCATCTCCAGCCGGAAGGTCGATGGCATCGCCGCGATGCCCGACGCGGCGAGCGCATCGTCCGGCAATGCGCGCACCTTTTCGATCGCGACCGGCGGCAGGCTGGCGATGCGTTCCGCGTCGCTCCACGAGGGGAACGGCACGTACAGCATGACGAGGCCGGTGAGGAACCACATCACGCAGAACAGGCACGTGACGACGCCGAGCCAGCGGTGAAACCAGTAGAGCCACCGCTTGAAGGCCCGCCACGTATCGCGATAGGCGAGGGAGCGCCGAGGCGACGATTGGGAGAGGTGACGGGCCTCCATGGGTGCGCGCATCAGAACTTGATGCGGTAGCTGAGTTCGGCGGAGCGCGGTGGTGCGAGTTGCCACGCGGTAGAGCTGCCGCCGGTGGCGTACACTTCGTCGAAGACGTTGAATACGTTCAGGGCGATTACGCTCTTGTCCGTCACGTCGTAGTCGAGCCCAAGGTTGACGACGGTAGACGAGGGCCGCTTCACGGTGTTGGCCGTATTATTGTAGATTTCTCCGACCCACTGCACGCCTGCGCGTGCTTCCCACCGCGGCAAGAACTGCCACGTCACCCAGTTCGTCACGATCTGCTCGGGAATATTGTTAGGCCGATTGCCCGCGAGGCTGACGGCTACGCCACCCACGTTTGTGTAAAATTCATCGAACTGGGCATCGAGCAGCGCGACATTTCCTTCGTAGCGCAGCTTGTCGGTGAGCTGCAGGGCCAGCGATGCTTCGATGCCACGAGAAGACTGGGCACCGATTTGCACAGTCTGTCCTGGTGCGTCGGGATTTGCGGCCAGGATGTCCTGTTTCTCGATGTCATACCCGGCCAGTGTCCATTCGCCTCGGCCGCCCCAGAATTCGTTCTTCACGCCGATCTCGATCATGCGGCCGCTAGCTAGTTTATACAGCCTCCCGCCGAAGCCCAGCGATAGGAGCCCGGACACCGGGTCTACCGCGGTGGCGTATTGGCCGTAGAAGGCCAGGCCCGGAACCGGCGTGTAAACGGCCCCTGCGCGCCAGGTGATGTCGTCGAACTTTGTAACGAAGTCATTGGTCCCGCGCAGATCATGCCGATCGACCTTCGACCGGTCCTGCCGGATGCCGCCGATCAGCGACAGCTTTTTCGAAACCGTCAGGTGGTTCTCGGCGAAGAATGCAACTTGGTCGATGTCGGACTCAAACTCGGGTGTCGTTCCCGCCACGTTGACGAAGACGCCAGGATCGGGATCGTACGGATCGACAACGCTGGTGTGATCGGGGAAGGTG
>JAKAXS010000295.1 GCA_021816505.1 Pseudomonadota bacterium | reverse complement strand
TACTCCTTCGGCGAGCCGCAGATGAGCACCGAGCGCTGGTTCATCGCGACCGTGATCACCTTCGCCGTGTACAAGGCCGGCAGGGCTGCGCGGTGGTGGCAGAACGGCTAGGCCGCCGCCGACATCCTCCCTGACAGGGCCGCCCCGCGCGGGCCTTTCCGCATCTTGCGCCGACGCGCTCCAGCGCCGGATCGCCAACTCAGTGAGTGGCGATTTCATCCGGGCCGCCCGGCCTTAGCCGGTATCCGGCCTACGAAGTAACCGCTGAGAGCCCCTGCGATGCGTCGGCCCGGCCGGGGCAGCGATCGGCTACCTGCGCCGTGCGTGATGAGCGAGGCGGGAGCCCTACGTCGGCGCGGCAACCCGCGAAGCTGCACCGGGCCGTTCCTCGAAAAGACCGGTAGCGTGTCGGCGAGGGGCAATATTCCGCGATTCAACACCCATGAGCACCGTCAGAGACATCGCGCAACAATTCGTCGTCACCGCGACGGCTGAAGAAGGTGGCAAGCCAAAGTATTGGACTGGCGAGATGCTTGGCCGCTGGCCGGTCATCGTCGGCAACCAAGAGCGGGCCGCGCGCATGGAGTTGACTGTCGCCCGCCGCGCGGTCGTCGAGTTTGGGACGCGTCTCGGTAAGTTCGCATGGCTGACGGCACCGGCCCCATGATCCGCGACATCTCCACCATCCCCTACCGGCGCACCTCGAAGTTCAAGCGCGCCCAGGCCGCAGCTGCCGAGCAGAAGTCCGCCATGCGACATCGCGTGGGGCAGCTCTGGCCGTCGCAGTTGGGGCAGTCCACGAGCGGGGCGATGCGGCGGCCGTGGTTTGGGTACGCGGGCTGAACGGGGATGTGGCGTGAAGAACTACAGGAAGCTCCATCCCCGCCTGAAGCGATTCGCCGAGGCTATCGCTGACGGTTTGAGCGCGGCCGATGCCGCGCGTCTCATCAAGCCGACCTCGAAGTCACCGAAGCGTCTGGGCTACCGGCTGCGCCATTACCCGGATGTCGCCGCCGCCATCGCGGATCTGGATGAGGCGCGTCGGCAGGCGTACCAGGACCGCCGTGGCCGGCACGAGGATGGGGTTTTCAACCGCGCGCATGCGGATCGGTCCGTGCTGCTTGACCAGCAGTGGCTCAAGGACAACCCCGTTGCAACGTGGCCGCAGGGCTTGAAGGACTGCATCGAGAGCGTCGAGTACACCGACCTCGGGAACATCAAGAAAATTACGCTCTCGAACCGCAACGATGCCTCGCGCCTGGTTGCGCAGATGGGCGGATGGCTGACGGAGAAGCATGAAGTGACCGGCAGCGGCCCCGTCTACATCATTCAACGCGCCGAAGCCGAGAAGATCGAGAAGGATCTTGATGAGTCGGTGTAATGGAGGAATACGGGCCGAAGGAGAAAGCGGTCGCGGTCGATAAGGCCCGGCGCGATTTCTACTTCTACGTTCGCTGGATGATGCTTCAGACGAAGGGTCTGAAGTGGATACGCGCGCCGCATCACCTGTTGATCTGCGAAGCGCTCGAGCGTGTTCTGCGGGGCGAGTGCAACCGCCTCATCATCAACATCCCGCCTCGGTACAGTAAGTCCGAGCTCGTCTGCAAGTTCATCTCCTACGGACTCGGCCTCTACCCGGATGCCGAGTTCATGTATCTCTCGTTCACGATTACGCTCGCGGCTGACAAGACGACCGAGATTCTGCGCGACGTGCAGCATCCTGCCTACCGGGAGATTTTCCCGGAGGTGCAGCTGACGAAGGACGCCGGCGGGCACTGGAAGACGACGCGCGGCGGCTCGGTTTACGCGGCCGGCACCGAGGGCACCATCACCGGCTTCGGTGCCGGCAAGATGCGCGAGGGCTTCGGTGGCGTGCTCGTGATCGATGACCCGATCAAGCCGCAGGATGCCTACAACGAGAACACGCGCGAGGATGTAAAGCGCAACTTCCAGAGCACCGTGCAGAGCCGCGTGAACTGGGGGACGACGCCGATCGTGGTCATCCAGCAGCGCCTGCACGAGGACGACCTTTCCGGGTGGCTGCTTCGCGGCGGCAACGGCGAGAAGTGGGAGTCGCTCGTGTTGCCGGCGATTCAGGCTGACGGAACCGCGCTATGGCCTGACAAGCACAGCCTGGAGGTGCTGGAGCGCATGCGGGAAGCCGATCCGTATACCTTCAGTGGCCAGTACCTTCAGCAGCCGACGCCCTTGGGTGGCGGGTTCTACCGCGAGGACTGGCTGCTGGTTCGGGACGACAGCAATCCGGACGTGCCGCTCGATGAGCGCACACGGCGCGCCGTCCCAATGCCGAATTTCGTCGACGGCGTCTTCGCGGTCATCGACACGGCCGTCAAAGACAATGCCGAGCACGATGGCCTCGCCGTCACGTATTGGGCGGTCTCCCTGCACGGCACGACTACGTACAAGCTCTACGTCCTCGATTGGGATTACACGCAGCTGCCAGCGGATCTTCTCATCAACTGGCTGCCGCAGGTGTTCGAGCGCGCGACGCAACTGGCGGCAGAATGCCACGCCCGCGGCGGCAGTTTCGGTGCTTGGATTGAGGACAAGGCCGCAGGGTCCGTGCTGCTGCAGCAGGCGGAACGTGCCGGGTGGCGCGCTCAGGCCAGTCAGCGTGGCTTCGTCAGCACGAAGCAGGGCTATATCGCCCGCGCGATCAATTCCAAGCTGACGGCGCTCGGCAAGGTTGCGAGGCACGTGAACGCATCCGGCAATGTTGCGGCTGGGTACGTGAAATTTACAGAAGCAGCCTTCACGAAGACGGTGCCGTTCAAAGGTGTCGTGACGAATCACCTGTGGGACCAGGTGATGGCGTTCAGTCCCGGCACCAAGCAGAACCTCACTGACGACCTGGCGGACACATTCGCCTACGGCGTCGCAATAGCACTGGGCAACAGCGAGGGATTCTAGGTGGCAACTCCATTCGGCTACGCCACCATCCTGGCCCTGCCGCAGGACGGCATTCAGTCAGCGGAGTCGGCCTATCCCGATGGCTCATCGTGCCAGCTTCAGGCGTCCTGGTTCGATGACTACGGCAACGCGTACACGCCGCTCGCATTGAGCTATCGCCTGGATGAGATCGAGAGCCTGCAGCAGATCCTCGGTTGGACCTCGATCGCGCCCGCTCAAGTCAACATGGTGACCGTAACCTCCGCCCAGAACGTCATGGTAAACGCGACGCGCGAGTACGAGACGCATCAGGCGTTGTTCCAGATCACGGGCCAGGACCAGAACGTGAGCTATGCGCGGGTGACGTTCAAGATCGTGCGCACGGTCGGGGGGCCGTAATGTCCGATAACGAGCAGTTGACCATAGATGGAACGGGGATAGGCAACGCTCTAACTCGCATTCTCGAAACCGAAGACATCCAGCCTGGGGACGAGCCGAGCTATCAGATTTGCAAGGTTCTCTATACCCAACACGTCCTCGGGAAGAAGCTCGTCGACGCGCCGATCGAGCTCGCCCAGTCCAAGGCGCGCGAAACCTCGATCAAGAATGCGCCGGATGAGGTGAAGGAAGCGTTCGATCAGAAGTGGGAGGAGATGGGCTGCGAATCGCTCATCTTCAACGAGCACCACACCGCGCGCATGTACGGCATCGCCTCGCTGGTTGCGGTCATGGACGGCAAAGATGCTGGCAAGCCGTTTGACATGCCGAACCTCTGGAAGGACGAGGCCAAGCTCAAATTCAACGTGCTTGACCCGCTGAATACGGCGGGCTCGCTTGTGCTGTCGCAGATTCCGACAGATAGCGACTTCCAGAAGCCAGTGACGGTGTCCTCCGGCGGCCAGACGTTCCATCGCTCACGCTTCCACGTGACGATGAACGAGATGCCGATATACCTCGCCTATACGAACGCCGCCTTCGGCTTCGTTGGCCGCTCTGTATTCCAGCGCACGCTGTACCCGCTGAAGTCGTTCCTGCAGACGATGCGCTCGGACGATGTCATCGCGAACAAGAACGCGATGATCGTCTATCAGGCTACGAGTCCGGGCTCGCTCGTTTCCGAGATCATGCAATTGATCGGTGCGGTGAAGCGCAAGCTCATCCGCTTCGGTCGCAACGGCAACGTGCTCACGATCGGCACCGAAGAGAAGATCGAAACGCTCGACATGCAACATGTCGCGCAGTCTGGCGAGTATTCGAGGAACAATATCCTCAAGAACATCGCCTCCGGCGCCTCGATGCCGGCAATCATGGTCAACGACGAAACGCTCGTCTCTGGCCTCGCAGACGGCACCGAGGACGCGAAGCTCATCGCGCGGTTCGGCGAGCATTTCAGGCTCGGGCTGATTCCGAGCTACAAGTTTCTCGACAACTACTGCATGTATCTGGCCTGGACGCCGGCGTTCATCGAGCGCATGCAGGCCGAGCATCCCGGGCTATACGCTGGCAAAACGCGCGAGGAAATATTCGCCGGCTGGCGCAAGGGCTTCTCGGCGCA
>JAKAXS010000294.1 GCA_021816505.1 Pseudomonadota bacterium | reverse complement strand
TCATCTAGCCGGGGCGGCTCGGACGTCTATGCGGAGAACAAGTCGATCACCGGCGGCGCGGTGAGCGGGGCCTAGCTCGGCGGCAAGTTCCTGGATGTCAAAGCCGTCTCGATGCAGTACGTGGAGGCCAACGCCACGGACTCACGCTTCACCGCCAAGACGGTCTACAGTTCGTCGTTCAACGGCGACCGCAGCACGATTACGGCCGAGCGCGCGCAATACACGCAAATCAGCGGCGACAAATCCACCCTGAACACCAAGACCATGACTGGCGGACAGATCCGCGGCGACGGCGTGAGCGTCAACGCCGAAACGATCGACGGCGTCCTGCAGATCAGCGGCAGTGGAGCCAAAGTCAGAGCCGACACGCTGGCCTACGCGCAAGTGAGCGGCAAGGGCGCCTCGCTGACGGCGGAGACCCTGGGCGTGGTCGCAATCAACGCCGATAATGTGTCGATCGCGGCTGACAAGGCCGGCAGCCTGGCGCTGCGCGGTGGCACCAATCGCGTGACGGTCGAACAGGCCCGTGACATCAGCGCCAGCGGCGGCAGCAACACGATCGACGCAAAGTCGGTCAGCAGTGTGATGACGGCGGGTGGCAACGATGTCATCACCGTCGGCAAGGCCACGTCCGCCGTCGATGCCGGCGCCGGTGATGATCGGGTCTCCGTCGACAGCGCCGCCTCCGTCGCCGGCGGCAAGGGCAACGACACCCTGACCGTGGGCGCCGGCGTCCGGCGCGTCGTGTTCAATGCCGGTGACGGCAGCGATGTCGTCAACGCCAAGGACGGCACCACCATCGCGTTCGGTGCCGGCTTGAAAGCCGACGATCTGCAGGTCGAGAAAACCGGCGACACCTATCGCCTGCGCTTCGCCAATAGCTCCGACACCATCACCCTGAACATGGGCGCAGGAGCCAAGTCCAAGCTCACGTTCGCCAACGGCACGACCGTCGACCTGGGCTGATCGCTCATAGCTTCGGCACAAAAAGAATCGGGAGCCGCGAGGCTCCCGAGTTCATGTCGTACGTGACGTTTTTGCTTGTCGTCAGGCGGCGACGTGTTCGTCACCCGGGTTGCGCAGAACGTAGCCGCGGCCCCAAACCGTTTCGATGTAGTGCTGGCCACCGGTCGCCGTCTGCAGCTTCTTGCGCAGCTTACAGATGAAGACGTCGATGATCTTCAGCTCCGGCTCGTCCATTCCACCGTAGAGGTGGTTCAGGAACATTTCCTTCGTAAGCGTCGTGCCCTTACGCAGCGAGAGGAGTTCCAGCATCTGGTACTCCTTGCCGGTCAGATGAACGCGCTGGCCGTTAACCTCGACCGTCTTGGTGTCGAGATTGACGCGAAGATCGCCCGTCTCGATAACCGACTGTGCGTGCCCTTTCGAGCGCCGCACGATGGCGTGGATGCGCGCGACGAGCTCGTCCTTGTGGAACGGCTTCGTCATGTAGTCGTCGGCTCCGAAACCGAGCCCACGCACCTTGTCCTCGATCTGGGCCAAGCCCGAGAGGATCAAAATGGGCGTGCCGACCTTGGCGACGCGCAGCATCTTCAAGACTTCGTACCCGCTCATATCCGGCAGGTTAATGTCGAGAAGAATAATGTCGTAGTCGTAGAGTTTGCCGAGGTCGACCCCTTCCTCGCCAAGATCAGTCGTGTAGACGTTGAAGCCTTCCGACTGGAGCATCAATTCGATGCTTTGCGCCGTCGCGCTATCGTCCTCGATTAGAAGAACGCGCATTTTCTGTCCGCCCTTGCTTTGCCCTGCCCCGTCGCCAGGTCGCTGCTTTTCGCCATTTGCTGAAACGCTCGCCTCGGCACAATCGCCTTGTCCGAAGCTTAATTCTCGTTACGAAACTACGCGCCAAACGTTAACAAACACTGACACCGTGTCGGGGGCTGGCACACTTGGGTAGGCTTTGCGCGTCACCGCGAATCGCCACCGGCCAGGACTTCCCAATCTGCTAACGCTTCCTTACCTAAGCCTTGCTCATCAAGACGAGCACAACGCCGAACGCCGACAACGGTCCCCGCTCCATCGCGACACAGAGTTGCATCGCCGCCCTTGCGGGTAACGGTGGATCTGCGGTATTAAGGCTAGTGATTTCGCGATACGATTCAACTGCTAACAGAGTTCGGATGAGATAGGAATCCTGCAACCCTTAAATTCGTCTTTGCTCTAAGAGAACTTCATCTAATGCATCTACGCCGTTGCTTTACCGCAACTTAATGGGTGTATGAGATATTGAGCATTCGACGCAGCCCCTGGCTGCTCCGCGAGACTTGCCTGACGACAGATCTTCAAGGGTGCGCTGCACAAGATCGCGACTGGCATGGAAATTGAGTAGATCGCCGCGTGGCGAAGTTCGACTGTGTTGAGGGTATCGAACAATGAAAGCACGAGAGACCGCGATGCGCCTAAAGCGCTTCGAAGCGGACGAGAAGGCCCGCAAGGCGGCCGATCTCGAACACATGATTCGCGAATTTGAGACGATTGCTTCCGACCTCGATCGCCAGATCCAGGCCGAAGAGGATCGTAGCGGCGTCCGCGATCCCAGCCATTTCGCGTATTCGACGTTCGCCAAGTCGGCGAGCCAGCGTCGCGACAACCTTCGCGCTTCCATCGCCGGCCTGCGCGAGAAGCTCGAGGCGGCCCTGCGCGAACGCGACGAGGCGGCCGATCAAGCCGTCCAGACCCCTCCGACGCCGCTGCGCGTTTCGGGCCGTATGCAGCGTCGCGCCGATCGTCTCCCGACGTCCGCAGTGCGCTGAACCGGCATCAGATTTGAATTCTTCAACAGAAAGCCCGCCCGGCTCCGGCCGCGGCGGGCTTTCTGCGTCTTGCCAAACCAATTCGTGCATGTCAGGGGGGATCACGCACCCAAATCGGCGGTGCGCGAAATGACTGTGGGAATATGCGCGGCCGCATCGGCACATCGGTCCTGATACTGAGCCTCGCCGCACTGCTCTTGCAGGGCTGCGGCGCCTCGATCATTCCTGGTGAAACCGGCGCAACGAGCCAAACCCCACCGCTGGCCCCGCCCGCTCAAACCGCTACCGACGCTCCGGCTGCGAGCCCGGCTGAGCCGGCGGCCGAAGGCGGTACGATGGCGACGCTGAAGGCGATGATGCCCAAGGGCGAGCAGATCGTCGGTACACCAACCGAGTTGTACACGCGAATTGCTCGCGGGGCGTTAACCTGCTGGTTCGGCTCGGCCGGGCCCCTCAAGGGCGGGTACATGTATCATGCCGAGGCAGCACCGCCGTCCAAGGGTGGCCGTTCGGAAATCGTAATTCGGGTGAAAGACACGACAGCCGGCGATCCGCGATCCCTGCGGGCCTACCGCATTGTGATAGCGCCCGGCGAAACCGGCTCGGTGATGGAAATCGAAAACACCAAGATCCCCGAACCGCTGGCGGCCAGCCTGGCAGCGGATGCGCGCCGATGGGCGGCGGCCGAAGAAGGGTGCAGCGCGGCGCCCGCGGCAGACGCCTGGACCGCCGGCAACAAGAGCCCCGAAACGGTAACCGGCGCCGTCAAGAAGCCTTCAGGCCAGAAGAGCGGCAAAGCGGCAAACAAGAAAGCCGCGCACTAACGCCGAATGGCCTGCACGACCGGGCGTGCTTTCACCACCCGGCCGTACAAGGCACAACGCAAGCCGAGGGAGATCAGCCGCGATAATCCTGAATGCGCGTGGCGCGCAGGCCGGGAAGGCCGTGCTTGTCGATCGAGCGCTGCCACGACAGGAACTCGTCGACGGTCAGCTTGTAGCGCTCACACGCTTCCTCGATGCTGAGCAGCCCGCCGCGAACGGCAGCCACCACTTCCGCCTTGCGGCGAATAACCCAGCGTTTGGTATCCTTCGGCGGCAGGTCGGCCACGGTGAGCGGACTGCCGTCCGGCCCAATCACGTAGCGCACGCGCGCCCTCATATGCTGCTGTTCGGTCATGATACTCATTACACTCTACAGACCCATAGCCTCAAGGTAACCGAATGCTCTTAAAATGAGCCTAAGTCATTGAGTAAACATAGCATAAAGCAGTGTGCTAATTCATCCAAGAGCTTGTATTAAGCTTGATGCGTGACTCATCGCGGCACATCGCCATCCTTGGGACACACAATTTAGGATATTGGGACGGATTAAGCGTTTGATAACGGGCGAGGACACCCGACTTATTGCGGTCCGGGTAGCGAAGTGCGACAACCGTGCGCGTCGCGCCGACGCGGAGGTGGACGCAATATGCACACCCCGAGCGCCATTCCCTGACCGGACCGAAATGCACGCCCCAGACGCACAAAAGCCCCGCCGTATCGTCGTCGCCATGTCCGGCGGCGTCGACTCGTCCGTGGTGGCCGGGCTTCTGAAGCAGGCCGGACACGACGTTGTGGGCATCACGTTACAGCTTTATGACCACGGCGCCGCCACCGGCCGCAAGGGTGCATGCTGCGCCGGCCAGGAAGA
>JAKAXS010000293.1 GCA_021816505.1 Pseudomonadota bacterium | reverse complement strand
GGCATCGTATCCTTCCTATAGATCCTCTGTTTCTGTCTCCCGAGTGCGAACTCTATTCGCTGGATGAAGATCGTGCCCGTCCTCTCGATCGAATCGAGATCAAGGTGCGTAATCCGGCTGCACCTACCCAGGAAGGTCGAATTTCTCTTCGTTATGCGTGGCTCCCGCCAAGCTTCGGCGCGATTGACAAGTCGCGCGATGCCGTTGGGCTCAATGCAAACGCGCGCTTTCCAATCTTGAAGAGTTATCACGGCATAATCTTCAGTCGGAACGGACGGGTGATAGACGTCCAGACTCGCGCGCCCTGGACGGTGTTCATCAACAACGACCGTTATATCCGCGTTGAGGTCGAGTTCTCTGCGTCCTTGGACGAAATGTTCGGCGTGACCACGTCCAAACAGCAGGTGTCGGTCTCCGCGGCGATTTGGGATACTCTCCGTGAAGCCGGTTTGCACAAAGCCATTGAACAACTCCGCGGAAAGGTCCGATCGGCAAAGCTGAAACGACGCATTGTCGATCCTCAGCACGAAAACGCCGTGAATTCGGGTGAAGCGTCGAAAACGTCGATACCAGGGCGGAGCGGCCGAGTTGCAGATAAGGTGCCGCTGCTGACCGGGGACGGCGGCGGCGCGGTTTTTCGTCCGAATGACAACCATCCACTCCTCAACGGGGCGGCCACCAGTGTGGATATCGCTCGTGCTTTGCGAGAATTAGTTATCAAGATCTGCGACCTTGCTGATAAGCTTGGTCGGCAGCATCGATCAGATTATGCGACGGTTCTCGAAGACTGGGCAAAAGGTTTAGGCCATCCCCTAAAATCAACCACAAGCCCAGTAGTACCCGCAGGGCGACGCGGCTAAATTTATGCTTCAAGAGGCACTGGCATGGAATGCGCAATGTTGGCACTAATCTGCGAAGTGCCGAAATGCACCACAGCAAGGGGGATGAACTGGTGAAAGTGGCGCTCAAGGATCATTTTGGTCCGGGCCGTTCCCGCGCCTTCTCTCCCTTCCTAGCGCCAGATGAGCGCAAAAAACTCCACTTACTCCTGGATTTTGGTGATGGCCCGCCGCCTAGCTTTGCCGATGCGCTTCGGTCACTCGCTCGCCGCTATATTGACGACGGTTCAAGCGAGAAGCTCCGAGCCGTCTGCCTTCTGATAGCGGACCTCTTCGAACAGGGTTGGCGAGTTGCAGTTCAGGAGGATCAAATCCTGTTCGAGCCGCCCGGTATTGCACAGGCGGATGGCCAGACTATTGACGACGTCAAATCTCGAGTTCGCGCTGCGCTGCAGAGTGCTCGTCAGCGTCAACTCCGTGAACCCTCAGTTTCAGCCTTCCTTCATCGCATGGAGCGGCGCACTGCACGACCACCTGGCGTTCGGAGTTCCGTACTCGATCTCGTCGACAATGGTGCCGACCTGGCTCAGGAATTTCGACGCATCTCGAATCTACCGGAAGCCGAACGCGCCGCCGCGCTCGCCGGCGTGGTCGATCCTGTCGTCGAGATTTGCCAATCCGGAGCCAAATGCAGGAACACCGGCCTGCCGCTGATCGACATCTGGCGCTACTTCCGTCACACTTGGGCGCACGAGTATCGCCCTGTCCCTGGGCGCCAGCTACTGATCCTCGTCCGTAACGCAGCACGTCAAAATCGTCCGGTGATCGGCATCGCCATGCTGGCGAGTCCTGTTATGCGCGTCGGTGTCCGGGACAAGTGGATCGGATGGCTGAGGGAAGAGACCGAAGCGCGCCTCCGAGACGGAAGCTGGGAGCAACCCGCACTCGGGGCGGCACTGCTCGCTCGCCTCGAGGAGTCGATAGCCGCCATTCGATGGGACGATCTCGCGACTGCTGCGGAAATTGCGGAGCCGACCGAGAGCACGGTTCTCCGGTTGGAACAGAAGGCGTCAGGGGCTGCTTTTGCGCGCGATTTAGAGCTCCGCGCGCACTACGAGGCTCATCGCGAAGCCGGCGAAAAGATAACGCCGATGCGCGGAGCCTTGAAACATGCCGCACACGATGCCGATTGGCTGGGCGCGTCCGAAGATCTCTTGTTTGTCCGCAAGCGAGCCGAGGTGCTGTCGCAGCTTCTCTTCGCAAAGCAGATGTTCCGAGCAGCTGGCCTCACCAGAAATCCCTCCGCTGCGCTCGATCAACTACTCACCGCGCGTAGCGGGCAGCGGGCCATCGACATCGTACTGACAGAATGCCGGAAAGCCGGCCTCTCAAGCCGCGTCGCGGATGTGAGCATCTGCGGTGCGATCCCCCCATACAACGAAATCCTCGGCGGAAAGCTGGTGGCGCTCCTTCTCGCCTCACGCGAGGTTCACGATGCCTATTCCAACCGCTACAGCGCTCAGATCAGTGTGATCGCGTCGCAGATGGCTGGCCGTCCGGTCTCAAAACCTGCCGACCTTCGTATTCTCACCACCACGAGCCTCTATGGCGTGGGGTCGAGCCAGTATAATCGGCTGTCTCTCAAGGCGGCGCATCACCCAGGGCTTTACGCGGACGTGTCCTGGGGCGCGATCGGCAAAAGCTTTACCGGCGGGTTCGGCACGCTCCACCTCGGTGCCGAAACCGCGCAGGCGCTTCGCTCGATGGCTGAGACTCAGCACGTTTCGAGGAGGATCAACAATCGGTTTGGTGAAGGGACCAGCCCGCGCTTGCGGCAGATACGTGAGGGTCTCGACGTTCTGGGTTTAGACAGTGATATTATCCTCCACCACGCCACCCCGCGGCTCTTCTACGTGTGTGAACTCGGGGTCGGTTCTCGCAACGCGCTCCTTGGAATGGCTGCCGCAGACTTCCGAGCTGAGACGTCGGCAGCTATCAGAGAGGCTTGGCGTCAACGGTGGCTCGCAGCTCGATGCCAACGAGAAGAGACCCTCGAGGCGATGGCGCGTCTCGGTCCAGGGAGCGTGCAGTCCAGTCTCCATGCCCCGTCGGATGATGACCTATTGGAGTCTGCGGCGGCTGGCTGAGGCTGTTTCGCTCATGTGCTAGGCTCCAGACTCAATCATAGCCAGAACGCGAGTATGGCGGCGAGGGCGACGGCGGAGAGGAAGTTCTCGGCCATTGAGATGGCGGGATAGGAGCTAGGGAGGCCTCGTGCGTACAGAAATCGATCATATGAGTGAGGCACTGGCCTCATACATTGAGGCCACCTACCATCTTTCGCACCCAAAGGTCGTCGAACTCCGACGCCAGTTGCTACGAGAAGGCGGCGTCGCTCAGACACCCTACATCGAGAGCACGCCTGCTTACCTCAGCGATCGGCGATTTGCCGATCTCGCTCTGCCGGATAAGGTCCGTGCATTTCTGAGCAGCCTCGCGAGCAAGGAAGAGCAGCTTCTATTCGATCCGCCCTATGAGCATCAAGCGGATGCCTTGGAAGCGACAATGCAGCCCAACGCTGCGGGCAGCGGCATTGTTGTGACGACGGGCACTGGCTCGGGTAAGACAGAGAGCTTCTTGTTGCCTGTGCTGTCGCGCTTGGCCGACGAGGCGCTGCACCGACCACAGCATTTTAAGACACGCGCAGTGCGTGCGTTGCTGCTCTATCCGATGAACGCGCTGGTCAATGACCAGTTGGGCCGGCTACGCACCCTGTTCGGTTCGTCGGCTGTCAGGAAGGCTTTCACCGACGCCGTTGGCCGACCAGCGAAATTCGGCCGTTATACCGGACGCACGCTCTATCCAGGCATGCGTGACGGCAAGCGCGACCAGCAGCGGCTGAAGACGCTTGAATACTACCTCAAGATCGAGGACGCCGCGCGTGGGGGAAGCAAGAAGGACCAGGAACTGGTCCGGACGCTACGCGACAAAGGGCGCTGGCCTGCCAAGCCCGACAGCCATCTTGGGGCATTTGATGGCCTACGCGACTGGTACGGGAAGCCGGGACAGCATTGGCAAGACGACAACGGTGATCCACTGCGTGCCAATGAGCGGCCGGAGGATCCCGAACTGCTGACTCGCCACGAAATCCAGGAGGCTTGCCCAGATCTCTTGATCACCAACTATTCGATGCTCGAATACATGCTGCTCCGACCTATAGAGCGCGAGATTTTCGGCGATACGCGCGCGTTCTTCGAGGCGCATCCCGAGGAAAAATTCTTCCTCATCCTCGACGAAGCGCACCTGTATCGCGGAGCTAACGGCACCGAAGTCGCCTATCTGATCCGCCGCCTGCTCGACCGGCTCGGCTTGCCCTCCTCGCGCGTCGTGTTAATTGCGACCAGCGCTTCGTTCTCCAACGCTGACGCGGCCAAGAAATTCGTCTCCGGGCTTTCGGGTCTCGATCCGCAGGCGGTCCGGTCGTTGACCGGCCGAAAGCGCGCGTTCGAAGGGGCGGGCGCCGGCGACCGGGCCTTAGCGCAGGCGCTGGCGCAGGTGCCGCTCGCGATGCTCCATTCCGCGTCGCTGCGCGATCGCACGAGTCTTGTCGTCCCGCTCGCCCAGGTCAGCACGGACATC
>JAKAXS010000292.1 GCA_021816505.1 Pseudomonadota bacterium | reverse complement strand
TTCCGATCTTGCTGATGGGCATACTGTTCGCCACGATCGCGTTGCGCTTCGATGGCTCGCCGCAGGTACAGACGTTTTTCGCCACCGGCATCCTCGGTGGCTTCACGACGTTCTCTGCGTTCTCGATGGATTTCGCGCGTCTCGTCGAGCGCGGTGACTTCACACAGGGCGCCGTCTACATTGCAGCATCCGTGTTGCTGTCGCTGGTCGCCGTCTTCACCGGCCTTGCGGTCGCCAGGGCGGTTGTGACATGACCGACACCTCTGGCCGCGTCGAAACGATCAAGGTCAAGAAGGACGAGGCCGGCCTGCGCGTCGACCGCTGGTTCCGCGTGCACTTCCCCGAAGTCGGTTACGGCTATCTGCAGAAGCTGCTCCGCTCCGGCCAGGTGCGCGTGAACTCCAAGCGCGTGCAGGCCAACGACCGGCTCGAAGCCGGCGCCGAGATCCGCGTGCCCAAAGTGGTGCGCACGCCGCCGGCCGGATCGCCGTCGCTGAAAGCGCCGCTTGGCGTGTCGAAGGGCGACCGCGACATCATCGAACGCGCGATCCTGTTCGAAGACGATCTGGTGCTGGTGTTGAACAAGCCGTTCGGCCTTGCCGTGCAAGGCGGCTCGGGCACCAAGAAACACATCGACGGCATTCTGGCGGGCATGGCCGATCGCTTCGGCGACAGGCCGAGGCTGGTGCATCGTCTCGACCGCGACACCACCGGCGTGCTGCTGGTGGCCAAGACGCGCGATGCCGCCGCCAAGCTCGGCAAGATCTTCCAGACGCGCTCTGCGGCGAAGACGTACTGGGCGCTGGTCAAGGGCGTGCCACGGCCGACGCAAGGCAAGATCGAAGCGGCACTGGTGAAGGCCGCCGGCCCCGACGGCGATCGCGTCCGCAAGGCGCTGCCGGGTGAGCAGGACGTGGCCATGCATGCGACGACGCATTACTCGGTCATCGATCGCGTAGCCCATAAGGTCTCGTGGGTTTCGCTGAAGCCCGTCACGGGGCGTCAGCATCAGCTGCGCGCGCACATGGCCATGATCGGCCATCCCATCGTGGGCGACAACAAGTACGAGGGCGAGGACGTCCTGGTCGACAGCGGCATCGAGCAGAAGCTGCACCTGCACGCGCGGCGATTGATCATTCCGCACCCTTCGGGTGGTTCAAAAAAGATCGACGTCACCGCGCCGCTTGGCGATCACATGCGCGCCACCTGGGATCTTCTGGGTCTCGACGCCGACCGTTTCGTGAAGGACGTGGAGTAGCGCCGCGCTACTTCTTCGCGTCCGCGGCGGCGCTCGACGGCAGGCCAAGATCCTTCTCGAGTTCGGCAATGCGCTCGCGCACCTTGCTGATCTGCTGGTTGCGGCGGACCATGCGAAGCTGGATCTTACCGACCTCCATCGATGCTTCCGCGCCGCCACCGTCGCGGCCGCGCGCCATCTGCACCTCGAAGATCTGCTGCTGATCCGCCTTGTTGGCTTCCACCGCGCTGCGAACCTGTTCCTTCGCCTGTGCCAGTTCGACGACCTTCGCCGTCCGCTCCGGATCGGATTTCTTGCGCAACTCTTCTTCAAGCTGCCGCAGACGCTCCTGCACGTCGGGTGCAGCGGCCGGCGCACCACCGCCGGGGATGGCGCCCGGGGCCGCCGCGAGATGGAAATAGAAGTCGCCCGTCAGGGATGAGTGATCCCACGGCACCTGCTTGCCTTGGGTCGCGGCCAGCACGTCCTTGCGCACATCGACCATGACCGTCGTCAGATTGCGCCCCTGGTTGCGGACGCCCTTCACCAGTGCAGTCGTGAACGGAGAGTTGGCTCCGTCGCCGTCGAGCGCCACGTTGCCCGGCTGCGTCGAGTACGAGATGAACGTGCCGACGCCCGTCTCGACCTGCGCGAGACCCTTGCCGATGCTCGCCGACCGCGTGCCCATCGAGCGTGCCAGGTTGCGCGCCAGCGGATTGTCGCGGCAGGCATCCAGGAACACGACGTTGGTATTGTTCTCGCGATCGATCTCCATCTGCTTCAGCACGAAGTCCACGCTGACGCCTTCGAAATCGAGATCGCGTTCCTTCTGCATGCTGGCGTCGATCGGCACGAGATAGTTGCGCCCGGCCACCTGCAATCCATGACCGGCGTAGAAGAAGAGGGCGACGTCGGCGCCGTCCAGCGCGCGGGCGAAGTCGCGAACCTTGCCGTCGAACGCTGGCTTGTCGAGGTCCAGCCCCACGATCACCTCGAAGCCGGCTTCGGTCAGTGCCTTGGCGATCGCGCCGGCATCGTTGACGGGGTTGGGCAGAGGCGCGGCATTGACGTAGGCCGAGTTGCCGACCACGAGGGCGACGCGCTTTTCGGCGGCAGCGGCGGGCAGCGCCGCCAGAAGCATGCCGAGCATGACGGCCAGCAGCGATTGAATACGCAACATGATGGGCTCCCCTCCCGGACTGATCGCCCGGAAATAGGCGGAGAATCCGGCCGATCCAAGACAATTCTGGCCGCGCCGCCCTGCCGCCTCGCGCGCGCGGGCAGGGGTGGTATAAGCCCGGCCATGAAGCTGATCATTTTCGATTGCGACGGCACCATTGCCGACAGCCAGCACATGATCGTCGCCGCCATGACCGAGGCGTTTCGCGTCGCCGATCTGGCCGCGCCGCCGCGCGAGGCGATCGTGCAGGTGATCGGCCTGTCGCTCGAGCACGCCGTGCGCCAGCTGCTGCCGGACGATCTCCATCCCCGCGCGGCGCAGATGGCCGAAGACTACAAGGCCGCCTTCCACGTGCTGCGCGACGCCGGGCTGCCGCAGGAGCCGCTATTTCCGGGCGTGAAGGCTGCGATCGAGCTGCTGCACGCCCGCGGTCTCGCGCTGGGCATCGCCACCGGCAAGTCGCGCCGCGGCGTCCGCCTGCTGCTGGAACGCGAAGGCCTGATCGACGTTTTCGCCACCGTTCAGACCGCGGACACGCATCCTTCCAAGCCCGATCCCTCGATGATCGACACCGCGATGGCCGAAACCGGCGCGACGCGCGACGAGACCGTCATGATCGGCGACACCACCTTCGACATGGCGATGGCGCGCAACGCCGGCGTGACGGCGATGGGCGTTTCCTGGGGCTATCACCCCGTGCCGGCTCTGCGCGACGCCGGCGCGCACATCATCGTCGACGATGCCGCCGCCATGCTCGCGCAGCTTCTTCCCGAACCCGCGAAAGTCAGCCCATGAGCAAACCCGAGCCCCCGCGCGGTCCCGACGCCGAGCGCATCCGCGAGCAGGCGGCCATGCGCGCGCCGCTTCCCAAGCGTTTCTACAAAGACGTCACGTCCAAGCCGCAGGACAACGGCAGCTGGGCCGTGCTGCTGGACGGCCGCGCCGTGAAGACGCCCGGCAAGCGTCAGTTGGCGCTCCCGTCGGAGAAACTCGCCGAGGCCGTCGCCGAGGAATGGCGCGCGCAGAAAACGGTGATCGATCCCGGCACTATGCCGCTGACGCGCATCGCCAACACCGCCATCGAGGCCGTAGTGGACCAGATGGACGACGTCGCTGCAGACATCGTCGCCTTCGCCGGCAGCGATCTCCTTTGCTACCGCGCGGCCGGACCCGAAGCGCTCGCGGCGCGTCAGTCGGCCGCCTGGGACCCGATCATCGCGTGGGCCTCGAGCGATCTCGGCGCCCGCTTCGTGCTGGCGCAGGGCATGATGCCAATTGAACAGCCGATACAGGCACTCGAACGCATCGCCGAGGCCGTGCGTCCGCTCGATGCGTTCCAGCTGTCGGGTCTGCACGTCGCCACCACGTTGACAGGCTCCGCGTTGCTCGCGCTTGCCGTGCACAAGGGCCGCCTCACGGCCGCCGAAGCGTGGGCGGCCGCCCATGTCGATGAGGACTACCAGATCGAGCAATGGGGGCCGGACGAAGAAGCGGCCGACCGCCGCGCCTACCGCTGGCAGGAAATGCAGGCGGCAGCGCTGATGCTCGGCAATAAATAGACGTCGGCGCCGTTCATAGTGCACTGCCGCAGTGGACGGCCGGCCACAGGCCTTCTCTTGCCCTCACTCTTGCCGTACGACTGCCGCGTTCGGGGGGCATCGCTGTCGCATGGCGCGGTTTGCCGGAATCGGGCCACAGATTGAACGGGTTATGCAGATACTGCGCATGGGCAGGATGATCATGGGTTTGCAGCAGGCGCTCGCCGTTTCCGCGACCGGCCTTCTGCTGCTTTGGCCCATGGCCGGCACGGCGCAGCAGCCCCCTGCCGGCACGGCGCAACAGCCCCCCGCCGGCACGGCAAAACAGACAAAGGCGAACGACGCCGCTGCCGCCGCCAGCCGCATGGCCGATTTCTTCAGCAAGGTGGGCGACCAGATCTACGAGGACTGCATCTTCGATCTCTCCGAAGAGCAGCTCGAGGTCCAGCGCGCGCTGATCCAGGCGTACATCGAGAACGGCGCCACGAGCGCGCTCGCCCGCAAGCTCGCCGTCAAGCAGATCCGCCCGCCGCAGCTG
>JAKAXS010000291.1 GCA_021816505.1 Pseudomonadota bacterium | reverse complement strand
TTCCGATCTAAAAGCGCATGTTGCAGGAGGCGGTCGACGCCCTGTTCGACAACGGCCGCCGCGGCCGCGTCATCACCGGCGCCAACAAGCGTCCGCTGAAGTCGCTCGCCGACATGCTCAAGGGCAAGCAGGGCCGCTTCCGCCAGAACCTGCTCGGCAAGCGCGTCGACTACTCGGGCCGTTCGGTCATCGTCGTGGGTCCCGAACTCAAGCTGCATCAGTGCGGCTTGCCCAAGAAGATGGCGCTCGAGCTGTTCAAGCCGTTCATCTACGCACGCCTTCAGACGCTCGGCCAGGCGGCCACCGTCAAGCAGGCCAAGAAGCTGGTGGAGAAGGAAAAGCCGGAAGTCTGGGACGTCCTCGACGAGGTCATCCGCGAACATCCGGTGATGCTGAACCGCGCTCCGACGCTGCATCGTCTCGGCATCCAGGCGTTCGAGCCGATGCTGATCGAAGGCAAGGCGATCCAGCTGCATCCGCTGGTTTGCGCGGCTTTCAACGCCGACTTCGACGGCGACCAGATGGCCGTGCACGTCCCGCTGTCGCTCGAAGCGCAGCTGGAAGCGCGCGTGCTCATGATGTCGACCAACAACATCCTGCATCCCGCGAACGGCTCGCCCATCATCGTGCCGTCGCAGGATATCGTGCTCGGTCTCTACTACCTGTCGATCCTGCGCGAGAAGGAAGTCGGCGAAGGCATGATGTTCGGTTCGGTCGGTGAAATCCGGCATGCGCTGGAAGCCGGAGCCGTGTCGCTGCACGCCAAGGTCAAGGGCCGGTTCCGCGCCATCGACCCGGAAGGCAACGAGGTCGTGGAGATCCACGAGACGACGCCGGGACGCATGATCCTGGGCGAAGTTCTGCCGCGTCAGCCGGGCGTGAAGTTCGCGCTCGTGAACCAGCTGCTGACGAAGAAGGCGATCTCCGGAATGATCGACGCCGTCTACCGCAACTGCGGTCAGAAGGAGACGGTGATCTTCTGCGACCGTATCATGCAGCTGGGCTTCCACCACGCGTTCAAGGCCGGCATTTCGTTCGGCAAGGACGACATGGTGATCCCCGACACGAAGGCGAAGATCGTCGAGACGACGAACGACCTCGTTCGCGAGTTCGAGCAGCAGTATCAGGATGGCCTGATCACGCGTCTCGAAAAGTACAACAAGGTCGTCGACGCCTGGTCCAAGTGTACCGACCAGATCGCCAAGGAGATGATGGATCGCATCTCGGCCGTCCAGAAGGACAAGTCCGGCCGCGATAAGCAGATCAACTCCGTCTACATGATGAGCCACTCCGGTGCGCGCGGTTCGCCGGCGCAGATGAAGCAGCTCGCGGGTATGCGCGGCCTGATGACGAAGCCCTCGGGCGAAATCATCGAGACGCCGATCATCTCCAACTTCAAGGAAGGCCTGTCGGTTCTGGAGTACTTCAACTCCACCCACGGCGCCCGTAAGGGCCTCGCCGACACCGCCTTGAAGACCGCGAACTCGGGCTACCTGACACGCCGTCTCGTCGACGTGGCGCAGGATGCGATCATCTCGGAAGAAGACTGCGGCACCGACGCCGGTATCAACGTGCAGGCGGTGGTCGACGCCGGTCAGGTGATCGTGTCGCTCGGCGCGCGCGTTCTCGGCCGTACGGCTCAGGAGGACATCATCGTCCCCGGAACCAAGGGCAAGGACGTCGAGATCATCGTCAAGACGGGTGAGCTCATCGAAGAGCGTCACTCCGAGGCGATCGAGAAGGCGCAGGTGCAGGAAGTCCGCATCCGCTCCGTCTTGACGTGCGAAACCGAGCAGGGCGTCTGCGGCAAGTGCTACGGCCGCGACCTCGCGCGCGGTACGCCCGTCAACATCGGCGAAGCTGTCGGCGTCATCGCCGCACAGTCGATCGGCGAGCCGGGCACGCAGCTGACGATGCGTACGTTCCACATCGGCGGCACGGCGAACCTCGTCGACCAGTCGTTCGTGGAATCGAACTTCAACGGCACGGTGAAGATCAAGAACCGCGCCATCGCCAAGAACGGCGCCGGCCAGCTCATCGCGATGGGCCGGACGATGTCGATCATCATCACCGACCAGTCGGGCAAGGAATTGGCAACCCACAAGGTTGCCTACGGCGCCCGCCTGCATGTCGATGAGGGTGACGAGGTGAAGCGCGGCACGCGTCTGGCGCAGTGGGATCCCTACACGCGTCCGATCCTCACCGAAGCCACCGGCAAGGTGGACTTCGAGGATCTGATCGAAGGCATCTCGGTGCGCGAGCAGACCGACGAAATGAAGGGTACGACGAACCGCGTGATCGTCGACTGGCGTGCGACGCCGCGTGGCGCCGAACTGAAGCCGGCGATGATCATCAAGGACGGCAAGGGCAAGCCCATCAAGGTGCAGCGTGGCGGCGACGCGCGCTACCTCCTGACGGTCGAGGCCATTCTGTCGGTCGAGCCCGGACAAGACGTGAAGGCGGGCGACGTGCTGGCACGTATTCCGCTGGCGACCGCCAAGTCGGGCGACATCACGGGCGGTCTGCCGCGCGTGGCGGAGCTCTTCGAAGCACGTCGTCCGAAGGATCACGCGATCATCGCGGAAGCCTCCGGCACGATCGAGTTCGGCAAGGACTACAAGAACAAGCAGCGCATCTCGATCCGGCCCGACGACGAAAGTGCCGAGCCGGTCGAATACCTGATCCCGCGCGGCAAGAACTTGACCGTACAACCTGGCGACCACGTGGAGCGGGGCGACTTCATCTACGACGGCCATCCCGCGCCGCACGACATTCTGGCGATCAAGGGCGTCGAGGAACTGGCGAACTACCTGATCAATGAAATCCAGGACGTCTATCGTCTGCAGGGTGTGACGATCAACGACAAGCACATCGAAGTGATTGTCCGTCAGATGCTGCAGAAGGTCGAAGTGACCGACGTCGGCGAGACGGAGATGATCAAGGGCGAGCAGATCGACCGGCTCGAGTTCGAGGAGAACAACGCGCTCGCCGAGAAGGCCGGCAAGCGTGTTGCGACGGCAACTCCTGTGCTTCTGGGTATCACCAAGGCGTCGCTGCAGACCCGCAGCTTCATCTCGGCGGCCTCCTTCCAGGAAACGACTCGCGTGCTGACGGACGCGGCGGTGATCGGCAAGTCCGACACGCTGGAAGGTCTGAAGGAGAACGTGATCGTCGGCCGACTCATCCCGGCCGGTACGGGCGGCATGCTGCGTCGTCTGCGCAAGGTTGCGGCCAAGCGCGACGAGCTGATCGACAAGGAGAAGCGGGCCGACGCCGACCGGGCGTTGTCCGCTCCCGGAGACGGTGTGGCACGACGCCGCCGCCGTGCCGCGGAGTAGGGGCCTGCACCGCGAGAAATACGCGCTTTAGCGCGGGTTTTTCGCGATTGGCTAGCAAAGTTGGGGGCCGGACCTTCGGGTTCGGCCCTTTCTCGTTCGCGGGCGCGAAAAAAAACGCAATCTCATTGGGGTGAGGTGTTGACCGAGTAGGCGGTGAGCTATATAGCTGCCTCCACTCTCACGGTAGGTGGTAGGCCACATTTGGTGCTTCGGCGCCCCAGCCTAAACGCTGCCGTCCAAAAGCAGAGGACATTTTCGGGGCCATGATCGTCGGAACCGCTCAAGCGGGCCGGTGATCCTCTGGGTTTTTCGTGCCAGGCCGCGCAATACGCGCAGCTCGGCAGGTTCGGTTTGGCGCATGCGTGTTGTGTGCGCTGACAGGAATGGACGAGGCGGATGCCGACGATACAACAGCTGATCCGGAAACCCCGGGTCCAGAAGATCTACCGCGAGAAATCACGCCACATGGAGGCGTGTCCGCAGAAGCGCGGCGTGTGCACGCGCGTCTACACGACGACGCCGAAGAAGCCGAACTCCGCGCTTCGTAAGGTCGCCAAGATCCGGCTGACCAACCAGCTCGAAGTCATCGGGTACATCCCGGGCGAAGGCCACAACCTGCAGGAGCACTCCGTCGTGCTCATCCGCGGCGGCCGCGTCAAGGACCTTCCCGGCGTTCGCTACCACATCATCCGTGGCGTGCTCGATACGCAGGGCGTGGCCAACCGCAAGCAGCGTCGTTCGAAGTACGGCGCGAAGCGGCCTAAGTAATTCGTTGATGCCCCGCGCAAGCGGGGCGCCTGGGCTGGGTGACCGGCCCTTTGTCGTTTGAAGAATGGAAGCGAAGGGCTGAACGCATGTCCCGCCGTCACAGTGCTGAAAAGCGCGAAGTCAATCCGGATCCGAAGTTCCAGGACCTCGTTCTCACGAAGTTCATGAACGCCGTGATGAAGGAAGGCAAGAAGTCGGTCGCAGAGCGCATCGTGTATGGCGCGCTCGAGCGCATGGAAGCGAAGCAGAAGTCGGATCCGGTGCAGATGTTCCATTCTGCCCTCGAGAACGTAATGCCGACCGTCGAAGTTCGTTCGCGCCGCGTCGGCGGTGCGACGTATCAGGTTCCGGTCGAAGTTCGCGCCGAGCGCCGTCAGGCTTTGGCAATCCGCTGGATCATCACGGCGGCCCGTGAGATCGGAA
>JAKAXS010000290.1 GCA_021816505.1 Pseudomonadota bacterium | reverse complement strand
CACAGCACCCTTTGTAGCTATACCGCCTCTAGTGTTTTGATTTGTCCATTCCCTGGAGCAGGGCTGTGCTGCTGTCTTGGATCAGGGATCGGTGGTACCTCTCGATCATCGGCAGCGATACGGTTTCCTTCATCCGCCGCGCGAACGGCATGGTGGCAAGGTCCGAACGAATGACTTCGTGCTCAATGCGGTCGAGCCAGACCCCATAAGGACGTCCTTGCTTGCGGGCTTCGACAGCAGCAAGGGCCGCCCAATCGCCCACGAGACATCCCAGTGTGAAGCACAAGTATCGGCTTCTGGCGATTTCAGCGGCCAGCAGGGCGCGTGTACGGCTGTACTGCGAAACGAACTGACCCACACCGTACGCGCGGGGAAGGGCTATGATGTCGAGGCGCGACGCGCATGGCAATTCGGCGACGGACTGCCATTGGGCGGACGCAAAATTCTGCACGCTATCATCGTTCAGTTCGATGCCGGCGTAAGTGGTCTGCTCGAAGTTCTCACACCAGCGGACCAAACCCTTGCAGGTTTGGTCGTCGATGTAGTAGTTGCCGTCGATCTTTCGGATCGCAACATGGGTGACGAGCAGAAGCCTATCGGTCGTCATCAGTTTCAACCCACATCACAAAATCGCGGTGACATCGATCGCATCACTGCTGCTGCCGGCGAAACGGTAGCGGTTTGCTGTCGCGCTGACGCAGCCAGACATCGTACTGCTGCTCGTCGAGCTGTGCCGTTGCGCGCTTCTTGCCCATCATGAGGCAGGCCAACTGATACTTGCGTAGGAAGCGGCGCAGATCCGCGTCGTGAAAACGCGGATGCCCCGTCAGCATGGATTTGAAATAACCGACGAGCATGCCGGCGCCGCCCGCGACGTATGGCGGCCGCGTCATCCTGTAGAAGCCGCTCGCAAGCATGTAGAGAGGCCGCGTCCCCATGTACCACTGTCCAGTGCCGTGACGTACGCGGCCGGTCCACCAGCTTTTGTGGCTCGAACCCATGGGACGCAGGTGTTCGAAGCGGATGGCCGGTTCATCCCAGCTGCAGGCGCGCCAACCGTGGTAGCGGCAAATGTGACAATCGATGGCATCCCACGTCAGCTCGCGGATGAACCCGCCGATCTGCTCCCAAGCCGAGCGGCGGTAGAACTTGATCATGCCGACCGAGGTTTCCTCGCCGCACTCTTCACTCACGAGCGTTCCGTCGGCGCCCGGGAAATACGGAGAACCGCTACATGTCGCGATCCGCGGATCGGCGTCCATGCGGCGGATGATTTCTTCGAAGTAGCCAGCGGGAATGTCGAGGTCGAGATCCAGCTTGCAGATGAATTCAAAGCTCTCCCACTCCTCGGGCGAGATGGCGTCGACGCCCGCATAGAAGGCCTGCATCACGCCGGGCCCCACGCTTCGCACGCCGCGATCGGTTCGCCGCACGACACGAAGATACGGAAGACGTTCGGCGTACTCGGCCAGGATCTGCGGCGTCGCATCCGTCGATCCATCGTCGACGATCACCCACAGAGCCGGCTTGTGCGTCTGCCGCGCGATGGAATCCAAAGTCCGTCGCGCATACTGGGCCTCGTCGCGGCACGGCGTGATCAGGCAGTAACTGCCGCGCACTTCCACCACCGATTTTTCTCCGGATGCGGCGGACTGCTTCGGTTGCTCGCCAACGCGTTCCAATGTCGGCGCCTCGCCGCTGCTTGCACTAGTGGAGTTTGAGTTCATGACGGTCGCACCACCTCAGAAGGACGTAAATGGCCCAGACCCGGGACCAGAATACGCGATTGTTTCCTGTCTTGAATGAGTCCCAAAGGCGCCCGACAGTCTCGCTGTCGAGGCCCACTGAATCGCAGAGTCGTGTATCGCGCATGACGCTGTCCATTTCGTCACCGAGACGCTGGCGGATCCACCGGTTGAACGGCATCTGAAATCCGCGCTTGCGGCGTTCGAACAGCGCGGGGTCCAGCCCTTCCAGCCCGATCGTGCGCAAGACCTGTTTGCGGCCGAGCGGAGAAAAACGAACGTTGTCGGGCAATCGCGCAACGGCCTCAGCGAGTTTGGTATCCACCAGCGGCAACCGCGTCTCCAACGAAACGGCCATGCTGGCGGCGTCGGTGTCGCGCAGCAGCCGCTCGCCGAGAAACAGCCGGTGCTCGAGAATGCCGATTGCGGAAAGGGCAGATCGCCCTTCCACGATCCGCTGCAGTTCGTCGCGCAGTCCTTTAGGGAGCCCGCCTTCTACATCGGACTGCTCGTGGGTTCCCGCCAGCAGCGCATTCTGGAATTTCGGTAGAAAGAGCGCATAGGCGAGCTGATACAGCTGCACGATGTCGTTGGCGCCTTCCATCATGCTCGGCAGCTTTGCCCACCGCGCTTGCGATCCAATGCCGTCCGATTTTCCGTCGGCGACGCGGGCGACAACGCGCGCTATCGCGTGACGTGCCTCCTTGGGCAGTACGCCCAGCATGTGCGCGATGGTCTGGAAGCGGGAAAGATCGCGGAAGCTGGTGTAGCCACCGAAGAGTTCGTCGCCGCCCGTTCCCAACAGGGCAACGGTGATTCCGGCTTCGCGCACCGCACGGGATATGTAGAACGAATTCAATCCATCGAACGTCGGCTGGTCCATGCTTTCCATCGCGTCATCCAGCGACGAGATGAAGCTCTCTTCGGTCAGCAGGATCTCGCTGTGGCGCGTGCCGATATTCTTCGCGACTTCCTTCGCGATGGGACCTTCGTCGTATTCGCCCTCGGCGAATGTCAACGTGAACGTATCGATTTGCGTTGCCGACGCCCGCGCGACCAAGTTCGCCACCGCCGAGCTGTCGATCCCTCCGGACAGGAACACGCCCAGCGGCACGTCGCTCGCCAGATGGAGCGAGACACTGTCATGCAGCGCAGTGCGGACGTCCTGCAGGCTGCCGGCTTTCGGCGCGTCCGCTCTCCGAACGTACGGAAACGCGCGGATCGCCCTCTGCCGGCCCTGGAGATCGAACGTGTAGACCTCGCCTGGCGGCAGCAGCTTCACGCCTTCGACGATCGTTTCCGGCCCCGGCACGAAGCCGTTCCAGATGAAGGTTCGTGTCGCCTGGCGGCTCAACCGCGGCGCCGGCAGCAACTGCGAAGCCAGTAGCGCCCGCAGCTCGGATGCAAAGGCCATCGACCATTCGCGCGTGCCGCTGGTGTCGGGATTGCTGCAATAGTAAAGCGGCTTCATGCCCATGGCGTCGCGCGCCAAGTTGAGCTCTCTGCTCGCTGCATCCCAATGCGCAAACGCGAACATGCCGCGCAGTCCTTCAACTGCCGCGACTCCGTTCATGGCAAGCGTTCGCAACAGGACTTCGGTGTCGCCGCTGCTGACGAATGCCTGGCCCTGAGCTTCCAGCTCGTTGCGAAGCGCGACGTAGTTATAGATTTCGCCGTTGAAGACGATCGTATGAGCCGATCTCTGGGTGTCGGTCATCGGCTGCGCGCCCGCAGTCGACAGATCGAGAATGGACAGCCGGCGATGAGCGAGAAGAACGCTCTGGCCGTCCGCGTCGGGCGAACCCTCGAAGAAGCCCTCAGCGTTGGGTCCACGATGGGCGAGCGCGGTCGACATCAACCGCAGCGCGTGTCGATTCTTATCGGTGATGCGGCCAATGATGCCGGCAATTCCACACACGTCACGTTCCCATTCATTTTGAGCGCCGCGCCAAACGCGTGAACGTCGGAGCGTGGTCTAAATCGCTATTGCCGCCCTTGCGGTTGAACTATCTTTTCGTCATCGCATTGCTTCACGCATGTACTTTGCAAGCATGCGAACATTGGGTTCGAGAACCATACTGTCGTGATCGCCCGGAACTTCCTTGATGGTGAATTTCGACACGTACGGCGTCCAACCGTTGTCGGACCTCAGCAGGTTGCGGTCCGCGTGAAGGAAGCGGCCGTCACGTAGCCGGTAGGCGATCTCGAGCTTGGGTCGCAACAGCAGGACCTGCCCGTCATAGGCGTCCGCCCGATAGCGTCCGAGTGCCCGGCGGAACGCCGCCTCGATCTGTTCGTTATGAAACTCTTCCGACGTGTGCCCTTGCTGTGCGCGCGACTTCCTGAGCCGTTGCATTTTCGCCCAGGCGGCGCGGCGGCGCATCCATTCAATCAGGAAGGCTCCCTTGTCGCGGCGCATATCCTGCAGTTTGATCGTGATCTTGTCCGTGACGTCGATCGGGTTGTCTTCGGGATAAGGCGTGTCCAGCATCACCAGCATGTCCACGCGTTCACCGGACCGGCGCAGCATCTGGGCCATCTCGTAGGCAACCAGCCCGCCGCCCGAAAAGCCGCTCAGTAGGTAAGGGCCATGCGGCTGGACGGAGCGCACCTCCTCCAGGTAGCTGGCGGCCATCTCCTCGAACGTTTCGTGCGGCTCCTGATCGCCGTAGAGGCCGCGGGCCTGCAGGCCGAACACAGGGCGATCGCGCCCGATCTGCAGCGCGAGATGCCGCAAGTTCAGCACGTTGCCGAACATGCCGGCACAGACGAACAGCGGCGTCGCATGGG
>JAKAXS010000289.1 GCA_021816505.1 Pseudomonadota bacterium | reverse complement strand
CTGGGACGATCCGCAGCGCACTGCTGAGTCCATCGTCGATGGATGGATGCATTCGGGCGATCTCGGCGTGATCGACGAGGAAGGCTACGCGACGGTCGTGGGCCGTTCCAAGGACATGGTCATTCGCGGAGGTGAAAACATCTACCCACGTGAGATCGAAGAATTCCTCGGCGGCTTCTCCAAGGTGCGCGAGGTTCAGGTGTTCGGCGTTCCGGACGAGAAGTACGGCGAAGAGCTGTGCGCTTGGATCGTTTGCAGGGACGGATGCGTTGCGAGCGAAGAAGAGATTCGCGAATTCTGTCGTGACAAGATCGCCCACTTCAAGGTGCCGCGATACATTCGCTTCAAGACAGAGCTGCCGATGACGGCGACGGGTAAGGCACAGAAGTTCAAAATGCGCGATGAAATGATCAAAGAGCTGGACGCTTAGTCCGGCGAAGCTCATGCCGACTTGAGGCGCGAAGACAAAAGGCCAAATGCCGTGTTTGATGCAACCATGAATTTCTCACTCGGGGACGACGTCGCGTCCCTTCGCGACAGCGTTCGCCGCTGGGCTCAGGACAAGCTCGCGCCGCGGGCCAGGGAGATCGACGAGACGAATACGTTTGCCGCCGATCTCTGGCCCGAGCTTGGCGCGGTGGGGCTGCTCGGCATTACGGCCGATCCGGACTTCGGCGGCAGCGGCATGACCTATGTCGGGCACGTCGTCGCGATGGAGGAGATCAGCCGTGCGTCCGCTTCGATCGGGCTGAGCTACGGGGCCCACTCCAACCTTTGCGTCAATCAGATCAACCGCAACGGCACTGCCGACCAGAAGGCGCGCTATCTGCCCAAGCTCTGCTCCGGCGAGCACATCGGAGCGTTGGCGATGTCCGAACCGGGTTCGGGGTCGGATGTCGTCTCGATGAAACTCAAGGCGGAGCGGCGAAACGATCGCTTCATTCTCAACGGCAACAAGATGTGGATCACCAACGGGCCCGATGCCCAGACGCTGGTGGTTTATGCGAAGACGGACCCGAATGCAGGGCCGAAGGGCATTACCGCGTTCATCGTCGAGAAGGACTTCAAGGGGTTCTCGACCGCGCAGAAGCTCGACAAACTCGGTATGCGCGGCTCCAACACGTGCGAGCTGGTGTTTCAGGACTGCGAAGTGCCGTATGAGAACGTGCTGGGCGAGGTGGGTGACGGTGTTCGCGTCTTGATGTCGGGCCTCGATTACGAGCGCGTTGTTCTGTCGGGCGGTCCGCTCGGCATCATGGCGGCGTGCATGGATGTCGTTATGCCCTACGTTCACGATCGCAAGCAGTTCGGGCAGGCGATCGGTGAGTTCCAGTTGATGCAGGGCAAGATTGCCGACATGTACGTGACGATGAGCGCCTGCCGTGCCTACGTCTATGCCGTGGCGGCGGCGTGCGATCGTGGCGAGACGACGCGAAAGGAGGCGGCTGGGTGTATCCTGTACTCCGCCGAGAAGGCGACGTGGTGTGCGCTCGAAGCCATTCAGGCTCTGGGCGGAAACGGCTACATCAACGAGTTTCCTACCGGCCGCCTGTTGAGAGACGCGAAATTGTATGAGATCGGTGCCGGCACGTCTGAGATCCGCCGGATGTTGATCGGCCGCGAGCTGTTCCGGGAAAGCGCATAGATGGCCGTCATCAAATCAGCCGCAGCGACACGAGGCGAGGCGTTCGACCGCAACAAGGCGGGCCACGAGTCCGCGCTCGCGGCAGTTCGCGCAGCTGCCGATGCCGCCTACGACGGTGGCGGGCAGAAGGCGCGCGACCGGCATACGAGCCGCGGCAAGATCGCGCCACGTGAGCGTGTGGCGCGTCTGCTGGACCCGGGCTCTCCGTTTCTGGAGGTCGGGACCTTCGCCGGGCATGGCATGCACAACGGAGACTGTCCGTCAGCGGGCATCATTACGGGCATCGGACGCGTCGCCAACCGCGAGGTGATGATCGTTTGCAACGATGCGACCGTGAAGGGCGGCACGTACTATCCCATCACCGCGAAGAAGCATCTCCGCGCCCAGGAGATCGCGGAACAGAACCGGCTGCCGTGCATCTATCTGGTCGATTCCGGTGGCGCTAATCTGCCGAACCAGGACGAGGTGTTTCCCGATCGGGATCATTTCGGCCGCGTGTTCTTCAACCAGGCGAACATGTCGGCCAAGGGCATCGCGCAGATCGCCGTCGTGATGGGGTCGTGCACGGCGGGTGGCGCATACGTGCCGGCGATGTCGGACGAGACGATCATCGTCAAAGACCAGGGAACGATCTTTCTGGCCGGCCCGCCGCTGGTCAAGGCCGCCACCGGCGAGGTCGTGACGGCTGAAGATCTCGGCGGCGGCGATGTCCACGCGCGCCTGTCGGGTGTCGCCGACTATCTGGCGCGCGACGACGCGCACGCCCTGGCGCTGGCGCGCCGCGCCGTGGGCAATCTCAACACGTTCAAGGTGCTGGACGTCGATGTGCAAGCTCCGGAGGATCCGCTGTATGATCCAGACGAGCTTCTCGGCATCGTGCCTGCGGATCTGCGCACGCCGTACGACATCCGCGAAGTGATCGCCCGCATTGTCGACGGTTCGCGCCTCGACGAGTTCAAGGCGCTGTTCGGCTCCACTCTGGTCTGCGGCTTCGCGCATATCTACGGCATGCTTGTCGGCATCGTCGCCAACAACGGCGTGCTTCTCTCCGAGTCGTCGCTGAAAGGCGCGCACTTCGTGCAGCTCTGCAGCCAGAGACGCATTCCCTTGGTGTTCCTGCAGAACATCACCGGCTTCATGGTCGGCCGGAAGTACGAGGCCGAAGGCATCGCCAAGCATGGTGCGAAACTCGTGACCGCGGTTGCGACGTCACAGGTGCCGAAGGTCACTGTGATCGTGGGCGGGTCGTTCGGTGCCGGCAACTACGGCATGTGCGGTCGCGCGTATTCGCCACGCTTCCTGTGGACGTGGCCGAACAGCCGCATTTCGGTGATGGGCGGAGAGCAGGCCGCGGGCGTTCTGGCGTCCGTCAAGCGTGACGGGATGCAGCGCACCGGCAAGGCCTGGGCGGCGGATGAGGAGCAGTCGTTCAAGCAAGGCGTCATCGATCAGTTCGAAGCGCAAGGCCATCCGCTCTACGCGTCGGCGCGACTGTGGGACGATGGCATCGTCGATCCGCGCAAGACGCGCGAGGTTCTGGCACTTTCATTATCCGCGAGCCTAAACGCGCCGATACCTGAGACTCACTTCGGCATTTTTCGGATGTAGCTGGCCACGATGTTCAAGAAGGTCCTCATTGCCAATCGCGGGGAGATCGCCTGTCGCATCATGCGAACGGCGCGGTCGCTCGGCATGCATACCGTTGCCGTCTATTCCGACGCCGATGCGGGCGCGATGCATGTCAGCCTCGCCGACGAAGCCTACAATATCGGTCCGGCGCCTTCGTCCGACAGCTATTTGCGCATCGATCGCTTGATCGAGGCAGCGCGCCTCAGCGGGGCTGAGGCGGTGCATCCGGGCTACGGCTTCTTGAGCGAGAACGCCGAATTCGTCGAGGCCGTCGAGGCCGCGGGATTGACGTTCGTCGGGCCTTCGGCAAAGGCGATGCGGGCCATGGGCCTCAAGGATGCCGCCAAGGCATTGATGCAGAAATCCGGCGTCCCGGTGGTTCCCGGCTATCACGGCGACCGGCAGGACGGCGATTTCCTCGCAGCCCAGGCGGCGAAGATCGGCTTCCCGGTGCTCATCAAGGCGCGCGCGGGCGGTGGCGGCAAGGGCATGCGCCGCGTCGACCGGCCTGAGGATTTCGCTGCGGCTCTGGAAAGTGCGAAGCGCGAGGCTGCCAGCAGCTTCGGCGATGACGTCTGCCTGATCGAGCGCTACATCGCGCGGCCGAGGCACATCGAGATCCAAGTCTTCGGCGACAAGCACGGCAACGTCGTGCATCTCTTCGAACGGGATTGCTCGCTGCAGCGCCGTCACCAGAAGGTGATTGAGGAAGCTCCGGCACCCGGGATGACGCCGCAGATGCGCGAGGCGATGGGATCAGTCGCGGTGAAAGCCGCCAAGGCCATCGGCTACACCGGTGCCGGAACGGTGGAGTTCGTCGCCGACTATTCGAACGGCCTGCGCCCGGACGGCTTCTACTTCATGGAGATGAATACGCGTCTGCAGGTCGAACATCCGGTGACCGAGGCAGTCACCGGGCAAGATCTCGTCGCGTGGCAATTCCGCGTCGCCGCGGGGGAGCGCCTGCCGCTGACGCAGCAGCAGCTGACCATCGACGGTTGGGCCTTCGAGGCGCGCATCTACAGCGAAGATGCGAGCCGTGGGTTCCTGCCGTCGACCGGCGTGCTGCGACACTTGTCGTTGCCGGATCAGACCGCGCGGATCGACTCCGGCGTACGTGAAGATGACGCCATCACGCCCTACTACGATCCCATGATCGCGAAGCTGATCGTGCATGGAACGTCACGGTCGGCCGCGCTGAACAAGTTGCGGCAGGCGCTGGAGCAGTGCCTCGTGGTGGGTACGACCACCAACGTTCCGTTCCTGCA
>JAKAXS010000288.1 GCA_021816505.1 Pseudomonadota bacterium | reverse complement strand
CCTTTCAAGCGAGGCCCGTTTCACCGAGCGGCGCCGCGATGCCGATGCTCGCTGGAGCCACGCGAAACTCTACCTACTCCGAAGCCGACGAAAGCGCCGACTTCTCGTGACATCGGCAAACTGGAGCCCCTCAGCGTGGGGTGCCGGGAAGACCTCGCCGCGCAACTTTGAACTCGGCGTCGTCTTCGAGTCCGAGTGGATTGACATTGAAACACTTGGCGAGCCGTTCGAGCCGCCCGACATCGTTCCCTTCTGTGTTGATCCCACCGACTCTGACCGCATGTCCGCGCTAGAGTGGGTCGAAGCCAGTTGGGACGGGACGCGCGTCCTGCTACGCGCGCGCAGCTCGGACCTCGACACGCCGGTCACTGCCCTCGTCACCATTACGGGCAGATCTGAGAAAAACCTCTCTCTCGTTGCGGGTGTTGCTAGCACTCCGTGGAAGGACCCGGCGCACCCGCCGCTCACCGCACAGTTTATACAAGGCACAGAAACGCTGATGGTCAACATTCTCGACCTTCGTTCTCCTATCGAATTTGCCAAGACGCCGCTGCCTGAAGTTGACCCGGACCTCGCTAGGGCCTTGCGCGAGGCGTTTCTGCTGGAGCGCTACGGAGGCCCAGTCGTCGACCTCGAAACTATTCTCGGCTTGGGCCGCGTGCCCCGTTTGCCGCGCATCGGCGCGCCCGCGACCGATTACTCCGTTCAGGCGTGGATCGTGGCGCGCGCCGCGTTCAGCGTAATCGACAAGTGGCGAGTTGCGCTTAAGGAAGCGGCGAGTGACTCAATGCTCCGTGAGCGTGTGCGGTTGGACGGGGAGGAACTGCGCGCGCTCTACGCAAGGCACAAAGGCGTCGCCGATAAACTCGTGGCCGAGGAACTCGGCTGGCACCTCATCGAGGAAGCCTGATGGACGATTTTCAGATAAACGCTCGAAAGTGGGGCTTCCTTGACAACCCTGCTGAGTATATAGAACCCGAGACGAGCGGCCTCCAGCTGGATCCACTCAAGCGTCAATTCAGGACCGCGAAGGAGATCCTTTTTCGCCTCGCGGACGGGCGCGGCGTGCTGCTGGCCGATGACGTGGGGCTCGGCAAGACGACCGTTGGTGCGCTCGTCGCGTGGGTAGTCGCTTGCCAGGACAAACGGGTGCGCATTTATGCACCCAATGAGGTTCTACGTCGGCGCTGGGCCGAAGAGCTTGAGCGCCATGTGCCCATGCTGCAGAAGCTTGGCGCGAGCTGCGACCGCATCAAGCAAGGCGAGGTAGGGAAACTGAAGGCGGGCCGCATTCAGATCGCGACCCATCACGCGCTAGTCAAGAGCCACGCCAATAACGAGCTGCGCACCGCGTGCGATCTGATGATCATCGACGAGGCGCACCGCGCAAAAGGAGACGGCAGTGCGTTCAACGAGGCGCTCCGGAACCTCGGCGACTGCGCGAAGCGGAAACTTATTCTCACCGCGACACCATTCAGCATCCGGATAGCCGAGTTGGAGCAACTACTGCAATTCGTCGGCGCAAGCCCACTTGAGCTTGAGCCGGTGCGTCACTACGCGGAAGAGTTGAAGCGGCTTTATGACCTCGGCGATGGGCACGATGTCGACTGCGAATCCGAGCGGCTCGTGAGCGCTGCGCGAGCGGCGACCAACGCGCTCCAGCCGTATGTCATTCGTCACGATATTGATGATCTTTCAGCGTTGGAGCGGAAGCACTTCGGCGCTGTTAGTCCGGAGCCTTGGGAGATCCCCGTAGCTTCGGCAACGCAAGAGGACCTCACGCTGTTGCTGCGGATGGACCGCATCCTCCAGATCACCCAGGAGCGGAAGGGGGAACGGCGGAATGACCCGCGCTTCCACGTCGGCTGGCAGCATGTCAGTACCACGCTTGAGCGAGCCGAGCGGACTAATGGCAAAACCGACCTCTCTGCCGACTGGCATATCAAGATGGCGACGAATACGCTGAGCGCTAAGCGCACACAGCCTCACCCGAAAATTGCCGCGGTCAGCGAGGCGCTCCGGCCGCTACTGGACGCTGGTGAGAAGGTGCTCGTGTTCTGTCACTACCGAGCCACTGCGAGCGAGCTGCTAGGCGCGCTGGAGCAGTCTCTTAAGGTCGAGAGCGTGTCGCCGATTGGTCCGCACGAGAAGGTGTGGCGAGCAGCATGGGAGGAATCATTGCGGCCCATCAAGGATTCCCTTGTGACGCCGATCATCGACTGGCTCTGTACGCTCGGGCTTTGCCGGCAAATCGGTGGCTGGCTTGGTGAGCCGGCGGGTACCGCAAAGGATCTGGCATATCAGCTCGCGACGATCAGGCCGCGCAACGCAAGCTCCAGCTCCAGAGTGCCGACGATTTGCGAGGCGGCGATGACTCTGACGGAGTCTCTCCTCGACATGCAGTCCACATCGACGCGTGCTCTCTTGAGGCGCATCGTGAGTGACCAGAATCTCTTTGGCGGCAGTACCTCGCACTTTCCTGGACGCCTAGACGACGGGCTTCGGGTGATGGGCGCTTGGAGCCACGACGGCCCGAGCAAGCGGTCGAAAACACTCTATACCGGCGAACCCGACATCGTGCTTGCACTCTTCAATAGCCCATTCGGGCCCGATGTGCTAGTCACAACCGATCGCCTGAGCGAGGGCGTTAATCTGCATCGCTGCTGCCGGCACCTCATCCACTACGAGCTCGACCCCAGCCCCGCCCGGACACTGCAGCGCAATGGGCGCGTGCGTCGTGTCGATTCTTGGGCGGCCCTCACAGGCCGGCCGATCTGCTACGCGTACCCGATGTTCGGTGGCACGCGCGACGAAAAGGCCGTCGGCGTCATGGGACAGCGCATCAACGCTTTCGGGCTGCTACTCGGCGGTGTCCCGTCGCTCGATGGCGAGCCAGATATCAGCGAGCAGAGCTTCGCAGAGAAGGTACTTAAATGTGCTCGCAAGAAGATCAAGTCGGTCAATCAACGTCTTAGCTGTAAAGTTTAACAGCCGATTGATTGTCTGCAATCGAAAGACGGCACTGGCCGAATCGCACGCGCAGGTTGTCGGACAGTTTTCGGAGCAAAGCGGCCATTCGAATGGTTGGTCTGTCGAAGAGGAGGCGGGCCGCTCCTGGCCATTAGCGGAAGTCTGAATGACGCCCACCAGATGACGGCTTTGGCTGACAACCTGCCGACTAATACTGTGCGCCTGACCGTTTATTCCTCGGCCTGAGCCGCCGGTGAAGTTATGAGGCGACCACTTCCACTATTGACAGGCTTCTAGACGTTGGTCGGGAGAACCGCGCCAAACAGCAGATCTCTCATTCCCTATTCAGCATATCCAAAGCGGTCAGTTGATATCTGTTCGTCTAACCTATGGAGACGATCCAGAACCGTGGTTTCACATGGAATTGCGGCTATGACGGTATCTCCGGAAAGCAGCGAATAGCCTCCTGGCTAACCGTCACATGAAGAAACGGTAGTCGTAGATCTCGTTGACGATGCTCGGGGACTGCTTGACCACTTCGGCGAACACCTGCGAATACACCAACGTTACGGGCAGCGTCTTGTATAGCGTGTTGTTGTTCCAATCCACCTTGGTCAGGGCAATGATGCTGGAACAGGTCGCGTGCCACCCACCGTCCCCGGAAAAGCGCCGTAGCAGGATAGGGTTGGGCAGCGGCTTCAAGGGTGCTTCCTTGAACACTGGCTGGTTGGGCCGTTGCTGGTTTATCCCGCCGACGCTGCCCTGGGTCCACAGTAGGCATTCATTCTTGGTGAGCGGCTGGCACAGACCGCGGTCCACCGGATACATGGCAGCACGCGGCTTGCTTCCGGACGGGGCTTCCACCTTCAGGCCGTACCAGTTGTTGGCCCGAACGATCTGCACCAGTTCCAGTTCGGTCTTGGTGCCGAAGGCATCAAAGGCACCCTGGATTTCTTCCTCCGTGAAATGGCTGGTCTTATGGATGTAGATCTTCTTCGGCGTGCGCCCGCCGTGTGCGTTCTGGTACAGCAGCAGGCTCTTGGATATGACCGACTGCATTTCCTGGTAGCTCAGGTAGGGATTACCCTTCTTGTCCGTGGTGAACTCGCGCGTGTCGTAGGCGACGAACTCGAAGCCGGTGCCGTCCGGGTCGAAGATCTGGCTGCAACATGTGCTGTACTCGACACCATCGCCCAACTGCTTAATGGCGTAGCTCAGGCCGATGTAGGCCTCGTCCTTATCCCAGTCGTCAAGCTTCCACGGAATGCCTCCGGCCTTGGCGTAGAGCGCCACGCTGATGCCCCACATGACGTTCGCCCGGCAGGTGCGCTGGAGGGCGGTCTCGTTAAGGATCTGGATCGGGATGTTTAGAGGCGCCAGCTTGGCTTTTATCCGGTCATGAAGGTCGAAGCCTTCATACTGGTAGGAGACCTTCCAAGCGGCCGGTAGATAGATGATCAGCACGTCGAAAACATGCTTGAGGCGCAGCAGACCGGCCAAGCCCTGGAAGATGGCCTCCACCAGCGCCTGCCCGTCGCCCGCAGCGGCCAGTACTTTGCACTCGGGCGCCGTGACGATGCGCAGCGCATCGGTCGC
>JAKAXS010000287.1 GCA_021816505.1 Pseudomonadota bacterium | reverse complement strand
CATTATGCCATTCGGCGCATCAAAGTCCTGCTGCCGTCGAACCACATCGGCATGGTGGCGGCGCTACGCGCAGCCATACGCAACTAGGTATGGAAATTGAGCGTCCTGATCAAGAAGAACGTGTTGTCGCAGCTCACGCGCAGCGTCTTGCAGACATCAGGGATGTGGCGATTGGCGCGTTTCTTGGTCGGCTTTGAAACTTCATTGGTGATGACCCAGCGCTTGTCGCGCTTTGCGAGCGCATACGCAATCAGGAACGGGTCGCGTCCCACCTGGTCGAGTTCCAGGTCCGTCAAGTTCGGTGCGTAGCCGGTAGTCACGACCCGATCCACCACGGCCGGGTCAGGATCCTCTTTGAATACCAAGTCACGCTTGACGTCGCCCTGCTTGAGCCAATCGACCAGATCGCCGCTACCCGCTGTGATCTCGTCATAGATTTCCAGCGGAACCTTCAGGTGACCGGCAACTGCCACGTGCTGCAGCCAGTCCCAGAATTCGGGCACGCGCTCCAAGGGGTAGTAGTCCCTGTTGGCGTCAATGAGAACGTTCGCATCAAGCAGGTAAAGCATCCGTTATCCCCTGTGCTGTTCAGGGGCTTCGGACAATTGCAGGATCGTGCCGACCCGGGTGGGCTTGATGCCCAACACCTTGCCGGCCTTGGTGGTGCTGAGGTCGCCAGATCGCAGCAGGCGCTGGGTTGTCCCAAGCAACGCCGGTCCCAGCCAGGAACGCAGTACGACATTGGCGTCGGGGCCGGTGCTGGTCTCTGAGCGTTCTCCTTTCCGGCGCTCCCGTTGCTGTACCCAGAGCTCGCGATAGTGCTGCTGCAAGCCTTCCCACTGTGGCGTGCTCAAACGCTGCGCCCGATATAGTTTGTAAGCGATCATGGACCGGCTTACGTTGCGTGCCGCAGCAAAGGTATCGATCGCTGCTACGGCGGTGCCCATTTCGAATGTGCGTGGTAGTGCCAGGGCCCCGATCTCCGCGCTCGGCACAAGCATTTCGGACGCGACGTCGTTGCAGAAGCGCTCGACGGCAATATCGGCAGTCACCGGGCCGCTCACACCGCTGGCACCCAGCCAAAGGTGTGCAAGTTCATGCAGCAGGGTGAAAGACCACGCAGTCCTGGCGTCACCGGCATTGATCACCACGAACGGCGCAATCGGGTCAGCCAGTGCGATACCGCGGAAGGTGTTTACGCTGAACGCGGTGAGATAGTTTCCTAGGTTCCCCGCCAGCAGGACGTAGATGCCGACGTTTTCGGCGCTCGCCCTGAGCCCCTTGAATGCCGCCTCTGGGTTCCTCGCAGAACTGAACGTATCGCGGGAAAATCCGATAGTCGTGGCGATGGATCGGCCAACCGCCTCCACCCCCATCCGTTGGGTCGCAGAGCCGATGAACGGCAGCGGCTGGGTATCCTCGTCGTCCTCAAGCGCTGCACGCAGCAGACCTTGACGGGTCTTGATGTCTCGCAGCAGCGTATCCAGCAATGCGTCTTCACCGGGATCGCGTTGCTCGGGCAATGTGCGGAAATCCTCGCCGCGCTCACCCTTGGGTGGGACGGATTTGAGGTAAAAACTCACCAGCGGCCGACGATACTGCTCCGCCATACGTCTAAGCAGCGCCGGCGTAGGCTGCTCAGTTCCGCGCTCCAGTGCCGCGAGTCGGTCGACGGCGCTGATGCCGCGGGCATCCCCGATATCCAGCTTGCGCGCAGCAACCTCCGGCGGCAGACCGGCTGTCGTTCTGGCCCACTGTAGGATTTCGGGGTTGACTGTAGGCATGGGCTGGGTTGACCGGATCGGCTACCTTAGAACATCGCGTGGTCCACTCGCGTGCTCGGCTTTGGCATCTTCCGGCTCGTCAAGCGGCAGCGATCACCACTATGGTATGTGGCGGTATCGCCGTATGCGACACCGGCTCAGCTTAATGTTGAGATCGCGCATTGCCCTTGTCTTTCAGCGCCTCATAGAGCCCAACGGGTCCTAGCAGGATCTCTTTGAGCTCCATCCGAATCTTCGCCGATTCGAGCGCTTGTCGGCTCATTGATGTGAAGGACGCAAGCGCGTCCATCACCGCATTCAAGATCTGCTGATCGAGGTCCGGCGAGCTGGCGAACTGTTCTTTGGTGTTACTCACCGCCTGTTGGATCAATATCTCGCAGTCCAGTAGCTTGCCTTTGATCACGTCATTCACGTAGACGAGCTTGTCGTCCTCGCTGATCTCGCCAGCAAAGAGGTCGTTGACCTTGTGCAGGATCGCATCCAGCACCTCCTTGTGTTTGTCTTGAACCCGGCCGCCGCCCGCTCCCTGTGCGGGCGCCATGGGGTCGCCCTTGGCAAGCTTCAGCGCCTGACGTCCAAGTTCCTTGATGGTGTGATGCGTCAGCTCGAGCTCTGAAAGGTCGACCGTGTCCAGATCACGGTCGAAGGTCAGCAGCCTTCCAAGCAGCTTGTAGAAGATGCCGCGCTTCTCGATGTCCGTATTGCCATAGTCGAAGATCTGGCTCAGGAAGCTGTACAGGCGCACATAAGTTGCCATGTCCTTCTTGAACAGGAGCAAGGCATCCATGGTTGCTTTGGCCGAGAGCGCAGACGGGGTGCTGGCATCCTCTTCGGACTTGAAGGTTTCCTTCGCCTGATGGAACTCACCCAGCAGGCGGTTCGCGATGGGGACCAGGATGCCGTCCAGCTCAGACTGCTTGCCGCCCAGCACGCGAAGGCGCGCTACCGCCTCGACGTCCCGATCGGTGTAACAGCCGGCCGCATCCAGCTTGGCTCGCAGGGCATAGATGACGTGGGGATCGGTGACGTCCGCGAGCTCGGCCGTCTCGTAGTACTGGCGGAATGCGGCCAGGATGTCCTGTGGATCATTCCGGAAGTCGACGACGTAGGTCGTGTCCTTGCCCGGGTAGGACCGGTTGAGGCGAGAGAGCGTCTGCACGGCCGCAATGCCATCAAGCCGCTTGTGCACGTACATGCCGCACAGCAGAGGCTCATCAAAGCCGGTCTGGAACTTGTTGGCAACGAGCAGCAATGCATAGTCGCCGCGCTCGCCGTTCTTGCTGGAGAAGGCCTCACGGATGCTCTTGCCGCCAAGCATAGGGTTGAGCGACTTGCTGAATTCGGTGACGGGCTCCTCACTGATGTCCGGGTCGATGACCTCGCCCGAGAAGGCGACGAGCGTGTTGATCTTGTAGCCCTTGGCGGCAATGTACTTCTGGACTGCCCGCTGCCAGCGCACGGCCTCGAGGCGACTCGAAGTCACGACCATGGCCTTGGCCTGGCCGTTCAGCAGCGGCTCGATATGTTCGCGGAAGTGCTCGACGACGATCTCGACGTGCTTGGCGATATTGAAGCTGTGCAGGTCGACCCAGCCCATGATTCCGGCCTTGGCCGCCGAGGCATCGACCACCTGCTTGCCACCCTTGCCTGCATGCGCAAGTTGGAACGCGGTCTTGTAGCTGATGTAGTTCTGCAGGACGTCGAGGATGAACTTCTCCTCGATGGCCTGGCGCATGGAGTAGACATGGAAAGCACGCGGGACGTTGTCGCTGGCAGGCGGCCTTGAGGGATCCGGGCGGGTGCCGAACAGCTGGATCGTCCGTTCCTTCGGCGTCGCGGTGAAGGCGACAAACGTAATGCCGGTCTCTTTGCCAGCAGCCTTGGCGCGCATGGCTTGGGCAAGCTGCTCGTTCAGGACGTCCTCGCCGCTGGTTTCCTCGATCTCGACGACCTCGCCTTCGAGCTTCTCCGACAGGATGAGTTTGACCGCGGCAGCGGACTCGTTGGTCTGGGAAGAATGGGCTTCGTCAGCAATGACGGCAAACCGCTTGCCCTGGGTTTCCGAGAGCTCCTGCGACTTCCTGAGCAGGGCCGGGAAGGTCTGCAGCGTGCAGGCGATGATCTTCTTGTCGCTGGCGAACGCGTCCGTCAGCTCCTTGCCCTTGGCGCCGGACTCTCCCTTGATATAGGCGACGACGCCGCGCGTACGCTCGTGGGCGCTCAGCGCATCCTGCAACTGGTCATCGAGAACCGTGCGATCCGAGATGACAATGATGCTGTCAAACATCTTGCGGTTGGCGTCATCGTGGAGGTCGGCGAGCAGGTTGGCGGACCAGGCAATCGAGTGCGTCTTGCCCGAGCCGGCCGAGTGCTGGATCAGGTACTTCTCTCCGGGGCCATCGTGGAGGACGGCCTCGACCAGTTTCCGGGTGCAGTCCAGCTGGTGGAAGCGGGGAAACACGACGCGGGCGAGCCGCTTCTTTGCGTCGCGCTCCGGGACGATGTAGCGCCCAAGGATTTCCAGCCAGGACTCCGGCTGGCAGACCCGCTTCCAGAAGTAGTCGGTTGCGTAGCCGTTGGGGTTCGGCGGATTGCCGGCGCCGCCGGACTGGCCTGCGCCATTGCTGCCCTGGTTGAACGGGATGAACCGGGTCTCCATGCCGGCGAGCCGGGTCGTCATGCGGACTTCGGAGTTGCTCAGGGCGAAATGCACGATCGCGCCGCCCGGGAAGCTCAGCAGGGGCTCGGTGGCGTTCTTTCCGGCGACCTTGGGGAGATCGGA
>JAKAXS010000286.1 GCA_021816505.1 Pseudomonadota bacterium | reverse complement strand
CGCCGACCGATCGTGCTCCCGGTGGCCGGCCGGAGAAGCACGAGAAGAAGCCATAGCGGGGTTCGGCTAAGCCTGCCGCGTCGCCGTGACGGCTTCGGACGGAAGGTGATCGGTAAAGAAATTGAACATCGCGATCGCGCCTGCGACGACGGCATCCGCCCGGGCGCTGTCGGCAGGTATATCGTCGATGGCCGCCAACACGGCACGCCAGACCGCTTTGCCTTCCGTGCCGAAGCCGATGAAGAACGAAGCGCCGTGCGCTTCGTCGAGGCCAAGCGACGACTTGATCTGAGGAAGTATGGCGCGCGCACCGAGCGCCGAGCCTTCGACGACGTAGACGGCTCCCAGAGCATGGTCCAGCGATGGCAGGACGGCGAACGTCGGCACCGCGTCGCCAGACGATGCCGCGTTGCCCAAAGCCTTCAGGTCGTCTTCGACAGCGCGTGAACGATGGTGGTGCGCGTAGTCAAATCCGAATGGCGCAAAATCGATGGCGCACAAGACTGCTTCGGCGGCGACATGGACGCGGTGCAGGCGCTCCAGGTAGCCGGCATAGGTCACACGCGACAGGATGACTTTCTCGATGTCGACCGCGCTTTCGAGATGATCATGCAGGTGGCGCGTGTCGGCGCGTAGACGGCCGTGGAGGGTTGGCGGTTGCCCTTTCGGCATGGGGTACGGCTCCTGACGGCGCTTCTCAACGGCAATAGGACGTTCGATCTCCGCCGGTCAATGGGGTGCCTGTCCCAGTCGTCGTGCGGACATGTTTCCGCCCTGCACCTGCCGCGGTCGCGCGGTAACGGCGAGCATGCTCCAAATTCGCCGTGCCCTCATCCTGTTCGTGCTGCTGTTCCTGGCTCCGCTGGGCACGCACGCCGCGTGGTGGAGCGCGCATGATCACCCTGCGTCGTTCGCGGTCGCTGACTGGTCCGCGTCAGGTGTGCTGGCGCCCGCCAAGTCTGAGCCGGAGGCCGTCGTGCACGTGCTCGCCGGACGCACGGGACGATGGAAGGGCATCTTTGCGCACCACAGCTGGATCGTGGTGAAGCCGCGCGGCGCGTCGCGCTACACCAGATACGAGGTTGTCGGTTGGGGAAACCCGGTTCGCACGGACGCATACGCGCCGGACGGGCGCTGGTATGGCGATACGCCGGTTATTCTGACGACGCTGCGTGGCGACGCGGCCGAGCGCGCCATTCCCCGCATCAAGGCGGCAGTGGTGGCCTATCCGCATGCGGCGCGCGGCAGTTACACGATCTGGCCCGGCCCGAACTCGAATACGTTCGTTGCGACCATCGTGCGGGACGTGCCTGAGCTGGCCGGCGGCCTGTTGCCGACGGCGCTGGGCAAGGACTACGCAGGGCCGTGGCTGTACGCCGGTGCCACACCGAGTGGGACGGGCTGGCAGCTATCGCTGCGCGGCGCCATGGGCCTGAGTGTCGGCTGGGTGGAGGGTGTCGAGATCAACCTGTTCGGTCTCGTCGCAGGCGTCGACGTGCGGCGGCCGGCATTGAAACTGCCGGGCTGGGGACGAGTCGGCCTAGCGACGGGGTGAGCACCCCGCCGTTCAGTTCATCTTCAGCACAATCAGTCGGGGCTTAGGTGGATGCAGCCTTGGCGACGCGGGCCTTGCCGGCCTGCTTCTTCAGCATCTTGCGCACGGCGGCGGTGTTGCCCTGCGGGCGCGTGAGCTTCGCGCGGGGAATGGCGCGGCGGGCCTTCTTCTTCTCAATTTCAACTTTGCGGTGATGCTTGGCTTTGACCGGCATAGGACTGATCCATCTCTGAAATCTGTGATTTGCCCCATCGTCTAGGCGATCTTGGCGCGTGAGGCAAGCCGATGGCCTGGCCTAGACGACCTGTCACAGACCTGAAATGCGGCGGCGCTAGCGCTTGGCGATCGGGAAAGTCGTCGCTCGAGTCGCACCGGCACGCTTTCCAATGGCCAATCGCCTGAGGAACATGCCGCCATGACGACGGATGTCGCGCTCGACCATACCGTAAGCCAGCCCGCCAATTATCGCCTCAAGTCGGCCGTTCACCGGCATAAGGCCGTCAGCCGCCAGGGTTTGCAGGAGCGGCTGTTTACGCTGGCCTTCTCCGGCCTCGTCTATCCCCAGATCTGGGAAGACCCGGTGATTGATCTGGAGGCGATGCAACTCAAGAGCGGCGAGCGCGTCGTCGCCATCGCCTCGGGCGGTTGCAACATCCTGAGCTATGTGTCGCTGGCCGACGTGCAGGTGACGGCCATCGATCTCAATCCGGCGCATATCGCCCTCAACAGGCTGAAGGTCGCAGCAGCTCGCCGGCTCGACTACGCGAGCTTCCATCGCCTGTTCGCGCAGGCGGACGCTCAGGGCAACGCCACCACGTATCGCGATCATCTGGCTCCGCATCTTGACGACGCCACGCGGCGTTACTGGGAGAGCCGCGATGCGCTGGGGCGCCGCCGTATCGGCTACTTCGGACGCAACATCTATCGTCGCGGACTGCTTGGAAGGTTCATCACGGCCGGGCACCTGCTGGCGCGTGCGCACGGCCGCGATCCCCGCCGGATGCTGCGCGCCACGTCGCTGGCCGAGCAAAGCCGGATGTTCGACACGGAACTGGCACCGCTGTTTTCGAAACGGCACATCCGCTGGCTGCTGGATCGCCCGGCATCGCTGTTCGGGCTCGGCATCCCGCCCTCCCAGTTTACCGAGCTGAAGGGCGGCGAGCGCTCGATGGCGACGGTGCTGGAAGCGCGGCTCCGCCGGCTGGCATGCGATTTCGATCTGAAGGACAACTATTTCGCCTGGCAGGCCTTCGGACAACGCTATTCGGAAGGGCCGCTGCCGCTCTATCTGCAGCGCGAACGATTTCAGGCGCTCAAGGCGCGCGCGCAGAACGTGACGATCGAGCACGCATCCTTCACCGAGCACCTGGCCTCGTTGCCGGACGCTTCGCGCGATGCCTACGTTCTGCTCGACGCGCAGGATTGGATGACGGACGCGCAGCTGACGGCGCTGTGGCGCGAGATCCTGCGGACGGCGCGTCCCGGCGCCCGTGTAATCTTCCGCACGGCGGGCGAGGAGACGATCCTGCCGGGCCGGGTGCCTGACGCGATCCTGCAGCGCTTCACCTATGACGCGGCGGCGGGACGGGCGTGGACGGCGCGCGATCGCTCGGCGATCTACGGCGGTTTCCACCTCTACACGCTAGAGGGCTGACGCGGTGGCCGCGCCGGGGCACACCGAATTGGATGCCGCTGGGCACATGGACGGCATCTATCGCTACCAGCGCCATATCTACGATGCGACGCGCAAGTTCTACCTGCTGGGTCGCGACCGCGTGATCACCGACTTGGCGCCGCCGAGCGGTGGCCACGTGCTGGAGATGGCGTGCGGAACCGGTCGCAATCTCATCCAGGCCGCACGCCGCTATCCCGACGCCACGTTCTATGGCTTCGATGTCTCGCAGGAAATGCTGGCCACGGCGCGTCGCGCCATCGACAGGGCCGGACTGAGTGGGCGCATCGTGCTCGCCGAGGGTGACGCGACCACATTCGACAGCCGAGCACTTTTCAATCGCGACGGCTTCGATCGCGTCTTCATCTCCTATGCCCTGTCGATGATCCCGCCGTGGCAGATCGCGCTCGACGCCGCGATGGCGGCAGTCCGGCCTGGGGGAGAGCTGCACGTGGTCGATTTCGGGCAGCAGTCGCGTTGGCCGGCGTGGTTCCAGTCCGGCTTGCAGGCGTGGCTGGCTCGCTTCTCCGTGACGCCGCGCGCTGGGCTCGATATCGAGATGGCGCGCGTCGCGGCCGCTCACGGCCGGTCGCTGCAGTTCGTGGAGTTGTTCGGCGACTATGCGCGCTACGGCGTGATCCGCTAGGGAACGGGCGCAGGTGCCGGCGCCGGCGTCAGGCTCTCCGTGCCTATGCCGGTGACGGCCGCCAGCCACTGCAGGATGTCCGGCAGGAAGTGCAGCGGCAGCAGAAGCACGATCGCCCACAGCAGCGCGGAGGCGAGGCTGGCGGGAAGAAACCGTCCGAGCGCCATGCCGTCGAGTCCGGCGATCACCGGGACGAGGCAGCGCTTCATGCCGAGGAACTTGCTGATGATGATGCCGAGCGTACCGTTCCCGGCGAGGAACGCCCGGACATCGCTGATGTCCTCCGGGTCGGCGTCGATCAGATGCTGCGTCGTGAAATCGGCATGCCCGCGCGCGCCCTCGCGATAGAACACGAGGTCGCCGACGAATGCGCCGGCGGCACCGGCGGCCATCAGCGGCAGGATGTTGCCGCCGGCCAGAGCATGCGCCGCACCCAGGCCGAGGAAGAGCAGCAGCGACGGCACGGCCAGCAGCAGGTTGGGTACGGCGTTGACGAACGCGATCACGAAGATCGCCGCCGCGACGAGCCACTCGTGCCCGCGCAGGAACGCGGCAACGTCTTCCTTGAAGCCGACGAGGAAGAAGAACGGCGCCATCACGCCGACCGCCCAGATGAAGGCGCTGGTGACGTTGGCGATCTGGAAGGTCGACTGCTTCATGCCGAACATGCCGGCCGCCAGCGGAATGACGCCGCGGATCGGCCCGAAGAAATGGCCGAGG
>JAKAXS010000285.1 GCA_021816505.1 Pseudomonadota bacterium | reverse complement strand
TCGAGCCGGCGCGGCGGCCGTTGTAAAGCGACCCGATCGCTTCCGCAGCGTCCTCGATGAGCGGAATACCTGCGTTCGCCGATATCGCGAGGAGTTCATCCATCTCGCACAGGTTGCCGTACAGGTGCGTGGCAACAATCGCTTTCGTCCGAGGTGTTATCGCCGCCAGGACTTTGCCCGGGTCGATGCACCAGGTATCACGCAGAACGTCGACCAGCACCGGGTTCGCGCCCAGGTGAACGATGGGAGCGGCCGTTGCGATCCAGTTGGTATCTGCCAGGATGACGTCATCCCCCGGTCCTACGCCGAGAGCTGAAAGCCCCATGTGCATTGCGCCGGTGCAGCTGGACGTGGCGAGCGCATGCCTCACTCCGAGGTGGTCTTGGAAGGCGCTCTCAAAACGCGCAATGTATTCGTAGCAGCGCGCGCCCCAGCCGTTTCGTGCGGCATCAGTCGCAAGTTCAACCTCACGGTCGGTGATCGAAGGCTTGGTGTAGAGCACGGGTGGCTTCATGCTACCTCCAGAGCGGGCACCGCCGTGACGAACCTGGCGCCCCACTCGCGTGCGTAAGCCAGTTGCGCAATGATTTCCTGTTTCAGGTTCCAGGGAAAAATGACGATATAGTCAGGACGTTGCTTGCGTAGCTCGTCGTCGCTGACGATGGGAATGCGGCTACCGGGCAGGAAGCGGTTCTGCTTTGCCGGATTGGCATCGACTACGAATCTGATGAGGTCTCCGCGCACACCGGCGTAGTTCATCAACGTGTTTCCTTTGGCAGCCGCGCCATAACCCGCAACGGTCAGGCCATCGCGTTTGGCATCCAGCAGGAAGCGCACAAAGGCATCTTTGATCGCGTTGGAACGCGACTGGAGATCTGCATAGAAGGCAGGTGTCCCCACACCGAGATCGCGTTCCGACCGGCGCGCGACATCCAGGGCGTCGGTTTGCGGGCGCCGTCCGGTGTCCGCGCGCTGGGCCAAGATGCGGAGGCTGCCGCCGTGCGTTGGCAACTGCTCCACGTCGAAAACTTGCAGACCGTTGGTCGCGAGAATTCGTTCTGCGGCTGTCAGAGACAGGTACGAAAAATGCTCGTGATAGATGGTGTCGAACTGACATCCCTCGACGAGTTTGACCAGTGAAGGAAACTCGAATGTTGCTACTCCGTCGGGCTTCAGTAGCGTTGCAAAGCCCGACGCGAAGTCGTTGACGTCGGGCACGTGCGCCAAGACGTTGTTGGCGGCCATCACGTCTGCGCTCTTTCCGTCTGAACGCAGCCGTTCCGCAAGCGATCGGCCAAAAAACTCCTGGACGATGGTGAGCCCTTTTTCGCGTGCCGCCGCAGCTGTACTCGCCGTCGGCTCGACGCCGAGGCAGGGGATGCCGCTTTCCTTGACGAACTGCAGCAGATATCCGTCGTTCGCGGCGACCTCGATGACGTGGCTCTCGCTCGATAAACCGAAGCGCTGGATCATAGATTGAACATAGCGGCGGCTGTGATCGAGCCAACTCGTCGAGAAGCTGCTGAAGTAGGCATAGTCGTCGGCAAACAGCTCATGGGCGTCGGCGAAGTCTTCGGTCTGCGCCAACCAGCAGGCGTCGCAAACCAGCACCCGCAGCGGAAACCATTTTTCAGGTCCCGACAGCTGCGGCGCCGCCAAATAGGCGTTGGATGGTGGTGAACTTCCCAGATCCACCAGGGGCAGGGAGAGTTCGTGGCTGCAGTGCCTGCACTTCATAAGTTCAGCCCTTTGAAACCCCGATCAGCGAACGGCAATCCGGCGTCACGGTCGGACATGTTTGCGATGGCCGCAGGCCAAGCTATTCCGATTGTGGGGTCGGTCGCGTTCAGTCCGCTTTCGTAGTCGGCGCTGTATGCAGCCGTGTGCAGGTACAGCATCTCGCAGTCCGGCTCCAGAGTCTGGAAGCCGTGTGCGAATCCCTCGGGGATGATCAGGACGCGGCCGTTGTCGGCGCTGAGAATTTCGCCATGCCATTGGAGAAAAGTGGTCGAACCGGCACGTAGGTCGACGGCGACATCGAACACAGATCCCCGCAGGCAGCTAATGACTTTGGTTTCGGCGTGGGGAGGCAGCTGATAATGCAGGCCGCGTACGCTGTGGGGCTGCAACGTCATCGTGCGATTGATCTGCGCTATCTGCCGGGACCCGAGGTACGGCGCGAGATCCTCGCTGCAGTACGCGCGTTCGAGAAAGCCTCGGTTGTCGGCGATTCGCCGTTTTGTCAGGGCCACGACCCCTTGCAGCAAAGTCGCGCTTGGTTCGAAGCGCCCGGTCACGATGCTCTCGTCGCACAGTAGGTGTCGATCTGGCTGGCCGTTACAGCTGCCATGTCGTCCCCCCGCCGCCACGCCTTCTGCCAAGCCACGGTCTGCTCTAGCGCAGCCGGAAGCGTCCACTGCGGCGTCCAGCCGAGTGATGTCCTCGCAAGGGTGCTGTCGAGACGAAGAAGCCCCGCTTCATGGGGTTGAGGGCCTGCATCCTCTGCCAGCCGCACGTCCGCCGCTTCGCCCCAGATCTCTGCGGCGAGTTTTGCCACCGCGCCAACCTCTGCATCATCTACTGAATCGGGGCCGAAGTTCCACGAGCGGTCGAATCCCGACTGTTCGGTTTGAACCAACTTTTCGGCCAGCGCGATGTAGCCTGAAAGCGGCTCCAAAACATGCTGCCAGGGCCGAACGGACTTGGGATTACGGAGTTCGACGGGAGTGCCTGAAGCGAACGACGTCATGCAGTCTGGGATGAGGCGGTCCTTGCCCCAATCGCCGCCACCGATCACGTTTCCTGCGCGGGCTGTGGCGATGCGCGCGGCATCATGCTGGGCGAAATATGACGAGCGATAGCTCGCGGAAATGATCTCTGCCGCTGCCTTGCTCGCGCTGTAGGGGTCATACCCTCCGAGCGGATCGGTTTCGCTGTAGGGATGCAGCCACTCGCGATTTTCATAGACCTTGTCCGTCGTCACGACGACGACGGCTTTGAGCGACGGCGCTTTCCGCGCGGCTTCAAGGACGTTTGCCGTTCCGAGAACGTTGGTGGAAATTGTACCTATCGGATCGCGATAGCCTTCGCGAACCAAGGGCTGTGCGGCAAGGTGGAATATGACGTGCGGATTGGCGCGATGAAGCGCCGAGGCCACGGCATCGGGATCGCGCAGATCGGCGCGTACATCGCTCGCGAGGATGTCCGCAACGCGAGCAACAGAGAACATGTTGGGTTCGGTTGGCGGATCCAGGGCAAATCCATGAACTTTGCATCCCAGCTTGCGCAGCCAGTGGCAAAGCCAGCTTCCCTTGAAGCCGGTATGGCCCGTGACAAAAACATCTAGGTCGCGCCAAGGGACGACCGGAGTTTTCACCATGTCTTCCACGGTGCTTTACCCGTCGTCCAAAGCTCTTCGAGGATGTTCTTGTCGCGCAGCGTGTCCATCGCTTGCCAGAAGCCGTCGTGTTCGAAGGCCATCAGTTCTCCCGACGACGCCAGTTCAACCAGCGGTTCGCCTTCCCAGCTGCTTTCGTCGCCTTCGATGGTATCGAGGCAAGCTGGTGAGAGGATGAAGAAACCGCCATTGATGTAGCCGCCGTCGCCCTTCGGCTTCTCCATGAAACCAGTGACGTTTGCTCCATTGGTCTGCAGCGCGCCGTAACGTCCGGGCGGCCGCACGGCGGCTACCGTCGCCATCTTGCCGTGCGACTTGTGAAAGGCGATTTCGGCGGATACGTCGATGTCCGAAACCCCGTCGCCATAGGTGAGACAGAAATACGGTTCGTCCTTGACGTACTGAGCGACGCGCTTGATGCGTCCTCCGGTCAGGGTGCTGTCACCCGTGTCGACAAGGGTTACTCGCCATGGCTCAGCCTTGCGGTGATGCACCTCCATGCGGTCATTGACCATGTCGAAGGTGATGTCGGACATGTGCAGGAGATAGTTCGCGAAATACTCCTTTATCGCGTAGCCCTTATAGCCACAGCAGATAATGAAGTCGTTCACGCCGTGGCTCGAGTACATCTTCATGATGTGCCAGAGAATCGGCCGGCCGCCGATTTCCACCATGGGTTTCGGCTTCAGTTGTGTCTCTTCAGCAAGCCTCGTGCCGAGACCGCCTGCTAGAATGACAGCCTTCGTACGATCTCGTTCCATTTCGACCCGCAGAAACGGTAAATGCTTTCGATCGGTCATATCGTCGGTGGTCGAAGTAAGCAACCCCGTGGCAGATGCGTTGGTATGCTACGCGCAAGCCCGATGTCAGTATGTGGGGCTCCTTTCGGATTGGTCTCGCCCGACTGGGCTTCGACGATTCGAAAAATTGGACTGGAATGCTTGGCGGCGAATCGAGTTGCAATTCTCGTTCTCTGGAAACTGATCGCGGTGGACACGATCGGTAACATCATTGGGAGCAGTCGATGACGAATGGCAGCGCAGAGATTGTGACGCCGGATATGAAGGCCAGCTTCGAAGCGAATGGTTTTCTGGTTCTCCCAAATTTCTTCGATTTGAAGGACACCATCGAACCAATCCAGCTCGGCGCTTACAACATCATTGGCCAGGTATTGGCCCGTGCTGGACTTACCGACGA
>JAKAXS010000284.1 GCA_021816505.1 Pseudomonadota bacterium | reverse complement strand
CAAGGAGTACCGCGAGGTCATCAACGAGAAGTTCGGCGATAAGCGATAGGAGTGCAGGGTCATGGATATTTGGAACTACGCGGAATACGGCGCGTGGGCGGCCTCGGCGCTGCTCGGCCTCTGGATCGTCATCGATTGGCTGCGGACGGACTCCACCTACACCGAAGACGTGCTGACGTCATCGCGTGAAGGTGAAGTGGAAGCCGTAGCTGAGAAACACCAGATCTAGGAGCGCGTCATGGCAGTAGTAGATGCTGCGGGCGCGATCCCGCAAAACGAACGAGTTAGCCTTCTTCGCGTGCTGGGACCGGCCCACGTTTGGGCGTTGGGTGTCGGCATCGTGCTCGTGGGCGAGTACATGGGCTGGAACTTCGCAGTGGGCAAAGGCGGCGCATATGCGGCGCTGGTGGCCTGCTGGACGGCCGGTCTTCTTTACACCTGCGTGGCGATGATCGACTCGGAGGTGACGTCCACCGTCGCCGCCGCCGGCGGTCAGTACGCGCAGGCCAAGCACATCGTCGGGCCGCTGATGGCCTTCAACGTCGGTCTCTTCCTGGTGTTCGCCTACACCATGCTCGAGGCCGGCAATGCCATCACCGTCGGCTTCCTCGTCGATACGGTCGCCAAGATGGCGGGACATGAGGGCGTGGATCAACGGCCGTTCATCGTGCTGTCGATCATGTTCCTTGCATGGCTCAACTATCGCGGCGTGCTGGCGACACTGACGTTCAGCCTCGTCATCACGGCGTTCGCGTTCATCGCGATCGTGGTGCTGTTCTTCTCGGTGCAGCCGTGGAGCGCGGAATCGCCGTTGCGTCACGCCGCGCTGATGGGAACTGAGCTGCCTTACGGCTGGCTTGGCGTTCTGGCGGCGTTGCACTTCGGTCTGTGGTTCTATCTCGGCATCGAAGGCACGACGCAGGCGGCTGAAGAAGTACGCTCGCCACCGCGGGCACTTCCCTATGGCACGATGGCCGGCTTGATGACGCTGGCGATCGCGGCGACGCTGACGTGGTACGTCTGCGCCGGCTTGATGCCGTGGGAGTATCTGGGTCAGGCAGGCGTGCCGCTGTTCGACGCGGCTCGGCTGACGAACAACACGTTCCTCATGTGGCTCTTGGGCGTGGGTACGTTGTTTGCGACGCTGGCTTCGGCCAACGGCTGCATCAACGATGCTTCGCGCGCTTGGTTCTCGATGGGGCGCGATCACTATCTGCCACCGTGGTTCGGCGCCGTGCATCCCACGTATCGCACGCCGTACCGCTCGATCATCTTCCTTGTGCCGGTCGCACTGACCTTTGCTCTCGGCATGCCGCTGGACCAGGTGATCACGTTCTCGATCCTGTCGGGATTGCTCGGCTACACGTTCATGCCGATCAACATGATCATGTTCCGCAACAAGTGGCCGCTGGACACGATCAAGCGCGGGTACGTGCACCCGTTCCATCCGATCCCGGCGCTGGTTCTGGTCGTGCTTTGCGGCTTGACCTACTTCGCGGTGTTCCTGGGCTACGGCACGCAGCTCATCGCGATGATGATCTTCTATATCGTGGTGTCGCTGTGGTTCCACTTCTGGCGCTACCGCTTCGTCAAGCGCAGCGACCAGTTCTCGATGCCGTGGCCGCGCCCGCGTGGCTACTGAGGCGGACGTTGCGACGTCGTAAACATGCTGTGGCCGGCCCCGTGCCGGCCACAGGCTTTTCGGGTGTGCCATGAACGCATTTATCGCTATTGCCCTGTCGGCTTTGGCAGGCTGGTTCGGCTGGCGAGCCTGGAATGAATCACGGGTGCTCGCAGCCGCGCGGCGTCATCTGCTCGATGACGTTTCCGGGCTCTTGGGAAACCTCGAGACGGCTCAATTGCCGACGGGATACGTCAAGCTCAGCGGAACCTATCGCGGACTGCCGGCGGTGATCGAGCCGATCGTCGATACGTTGAATGTCCGTAAGTTGCCGGTTCTCTGGCTGATGGTGACGGTGCCGGCCCCGACGACGGTGCGGGCGACATTCAATCTGATGATGAGGGCGAGCGGGCTCGAGGTTTTCTCGCGGTACGCTCAGCTGGATCATGCAATCGATCCGCCCGAAGGGTTTCCCGAGTGGTCGGGTATTCGGACGGACGCCCCCGCAGCGTTGCCGCCCGTAGAGGTGGTCAGCCGGTATCTGACGCGGTTTCACGACGGCTCGGGCAAGGAGCTGCTGATTTCGCCCAAGGGCGTGCGCATGGTGGTGATGGTCGATCAGGCCGACCGAGGCGGCTATCTTATTTTTCGCGATGCCCGGTTCGGCGCTGGACGCGTGTCCCGCGAACTGGTGCAGGGTGTGCTAGACGAGCTACACGCACTGCGTGACGACGTTATCGCGCAGTCGACGCTAGAGGTGGTGCCGAAATGAGTGACGTGCAGCCGGCCGCAGCGCCGAAGAAGCCGTGGCATCCTTATCTGGTCCTCGCCGCGGCGCTGCTGCTGCCCGGCATGGGGCACGTTCTCAGCGGCAAGCCGGTAAAGGGATTGCAGTTCGCCTTCTTCGTCGTGCTGTTCGGTTGGCTCACGACGAAAATTGCGCCAGCGGAGGCGACGTTCATCGGCCAGCATGCCGGTGGCGTGTTCGTGTGGTGCCTGTCGGTGCTCGACGCATATCGCCTGGGGCGACTGCGCTGGGAGGAGTGGCGGCGGAAGGGCTAATGCCGCCGCGGCTTACGTTCCGGGGCCGACCGGGAAGCTGTGTTCGTAAACCTGCTTCTTGGTATCGCTGGCGACCACCTTCAGCGAGCCGGTGCCGTTCAGATCGAAGTTGAAATCGATGACCGGGTTTTCGGAAACGGAAATGCCGTTCTCCATTTCCATCACGACGTCTTTGCCCTGACGCACTTCCAGCTTCTCGATGATGTGTACCGGGTAATAGAGCAGCGTGATCTGGTCCATCTGCAGGCCGGTGTAGTTCGGATGCTTTACTTCGAGGCGCGCGCGGCGCTGCACCTGGCTGCTGTGACCGGCCGCTGCGGCGTCCGCAAGCTCCGTCAGTTTCATCTTGCCCATGTTGGCCGCGATTTCTTCGGCATTTCCGTTGGGCGGTGCCGAGCAGGCGGATTGCCCGCCGGCGTAACGCACGAAGGCGTGAGCCATGTACAGCTCGCCGTCGCTCGCTTCGACCACGGCGCGGACGTTGGTCTTGCGGTTGAAGCGGAAGTTCATGTTGACGTTGACGTGGGCCCGGTTCGGACCGGGACGCAGCACGGTTGCGACGGGTGACGGGTTCTCGTCGATCACGATGGTGATGGCCTTCACGCTGCGGCCGTCGGCGAAGCTGGCGTCGATGCCGATCGGAACGGCGCGCTGGTCTTCGGGCCTGAAGGGCGCTTTGAGCGTCATGACGCCCGCGCCGTCGTGAATGGTGCGCTGGCCGAAAAGTTCAGGCCGAATGTTGTCCCAAGCCGACTGGGCGGACGCGGCTGCCGGTGCCAGCAGTGCGAGGCTGGCGGCGATTGCCACGTGCGCCGCCATGGCGCGGAGATGAGACACAGCTTGCAATGCGCGCATCTTCAGTCGGCCCTTCGTTGGTTCGAGCGTTTGACAAGGTGTCCTGGTTCGCGGGGAAAAAGTCAATCCGCACGAGATTATCTCGTTAGAACAAGCAGCTTCGTAGGGCCGTCATGGCGGGCCGTCCCAACTTACTTGCGTTGCGGTGCAGCAAGATCAGGTGGTGGGGTCGGACGCCCGCCACACCGTGAACTCCTCCAGGATGCCGCGCGCGATCTCCCGCTCGCCCATGACGACGGTGTCGGCACCCAGATCCGTCAGGTGGTCCACCTCGGCATCGGAGTGGGCGCGGGCGATGATGCGAACGCCGGGATTGGCTTGCCGGGCCTGCTCTACAACCTGGCCCGCTTCGAACGCTTCCGGAATTGCAATGAGGATTGCTGCGGCTTCGGCGATGTTGGCGCTGCGCAGGACATCCCCCGCCGCCGCGTTGCCGGAGTAGGCCTCCACGCCGTCCTGACGGAGGCCGGCCAAGATGTCCTCGGACGCTTCGATGACAACGAACGGAGCGTTGGCCCGCTTCAGTTCCGCACCGATGAGGCTGCCCACGCGGCCGTATCCAACGAGCACGACATGGCGCGTTTTGTCGGTTTTCTTCGGCTGCTTCGGAACAACAGCCACGGGAGCTGGCGCTGGGACGGGAGCCGGAGCCGGTACTGCGTCTGCCGGTGGCGGTGCTGGCGCCGGCGTCGGTGCGGGTGTTTCGTCTTCCGCTTCCTCTTCGCGCTGGTTGATACGATCGACGAGCGCGAAAATCACCGGGTTGAGCAGGATGGAGATGATTGCGCCGGCGAGGATGAGGTCACGGCCTTCCGGCGGAAGCAGTTTCAAACCGACGCCGAGCTCGGCCAGGATGAACGAGAACTCGCCGATTTGAGCGAGGCTGGCCGAAATCGTCAGCGCCGTCGATGCGGGATGCTTGAACGCGCGGACGATGAAATAGGCCGCGGCCGACTTGACGACGATGATGATCAGAAGCGTCGCGATCATCGGCCAGGGATCGCGGATGATGCTGCCCGGATCGAACAGCATGCCGACGGAGACGAAGAACAGAACAACGTACGAAT
>JAKAXS010000283.1 GCA_021816505.1 Pseudomonadota bacterium | reverse complement strand
CAACCGTGCCGCTTCAGCATCTCGGCGTCAGGATAGATGTTGGGATCCTTGATGATCGCCTCGTCGATGAACTCCTGCGACTTCAAGTTGCCGTTGGCGTACTGGATGTAGTTCGACGCCTTGGCGATGACCTCCGGCTTCATCATGTAGTTGAGGAAGATATGCGCTTCCTCGACGTTCTTGGCGTCCGCGGGGATCGCGAACTGGTCGAACCACATCTGCGCGCCTTCCTTCGGCACGGACAGCTTGATCACCTGGCCGTTCTTGGCTTCGTCGGCACGGTTGCGGCCCTGCAGGATGTCGCCGGAGAAGGCCACCGCCATGCAGATGTCGCCGTTCGCCAGGCCGTTGATGAATTCGGACGAATGGAACTTCTGAATGTTCGGGCGGATCTTCTCGAGCAGTTCACCGGCCTTCTTGATGTCTTCCGGATCCTTGCTGTCGGGATTGAGCTTCAGATAGTGCAAGGCCGCGGGGAGAATGTCGTCGGCGCTATCGAGCAGATGAATTCCGCAGTCCTTGAACTTGGAGACGACCTCCGGCTTGAAGATCATGTCCCAGCTATCAACCGGTGCGTCCGGCATGCGCTCCTTGATCTTGCCCTCGTTGTAGCCGATCGACGTGGTGCCCCACATATAGTTGATCGAGTACTCGTTGCCGGGATCGTAGATGGCCGTGCGTTCGAGAATGGTGGGCCAGAGGTTCGTGATGTTCGGAAGCTTCGATTTGTCGAGCTTCTGGAACACCTTCGCATTGATCAGACGGGCAAGGTACGGGCCCGTCGGCACGACGATGTCGTATCCGCTGCCGCCGGCCAGCATTTTCGTTTCCAGAACGTCGTTGCTGTCGAAGACGTCGTAGGTAACCTTGATGCCCGTTTCCTTGGTGAACTCCTCAAGGACCGAGGCTTCGATGTAGTCGGACCAATTGTATATTCTGACTTCGCGGTCAGCTGCAGAGGCCGGCTGGGCGATGAGGGCCGCGGCGAGAACGGCGCCCGCAAGCGCTCGGCGCAATCCACGTACGTTCGACATTCGAAACTCTCCTCGATCGGTGCAGCTGCGTCCCCACGTCAGCAAACGCGCACGCGCAGTTGAACACCTGTTTCAACGCGACCCTATTGTGATCACAAAATTCGCGATGTACAACAGGCTCGTTGCAAGTTGATGCACTTTTCGTGATCCGGCGCCGCCGCCGTCGGGCATGGGATGGGTGTCGCCGCCAATGAGCTGCGGTGGATGGCACTCGCTTACGGCCACGCAATCGTCGGCTCGCGGTACAGGTTGAGTGAACAATGGCCGCTCGGACCAAAAGGCAGTCCGGTCAAGCTGTGAAGAAGGCGCCAGCGCGCCGGCCGGCCGACGCCTTAAATTCAGCATTGACTGCGCACGAGAGCGTCTACCGCACGCTGCGCGAACGCATCCTCATCGGCGGCTTCGAGCCCGGCATGGCGGTGACGTTGCGGGGCCTTGCCGACACGCTTGGAGTCAGCGTGATGCCGGTGCGCGATGCCGTGCGCCGGCTTATCGCCGAGCGTGCCTTGACCATGTAGGACAATCGCCGTGTCCGCGTTCCGGAGATGACGCGGGCAAAATTCAATCAGGTCGTATTCGCTCGCCAGACCTTGGAGCCGGAACTTGCCGCGCGGGCGCTGCCCAGCATGTCAGCGCGCGATATCAAGACGCTGGAAACGATCGACCACACGATCGATCGGGCAATGGCGAAGGGTGACGTGGAAGGCTATATGCGAGGCAACTTCCAGTTCCATTTCACCATCTACAAGCTCGCCGCCAACGACATGCTGCTTGGTCTGGTCGAAAGTATTTGGCTGCAGTTCGGGCCTTTCATGCGCATGGCCTACGGCCGTTACGATACGTCGAAGCTGGAGGATTTTCATCAGGTCGCCTTGAAGGCGATGTCAAAGCGGGATGAAACCGGGCTGCGCGCGGCCATCGCCGCCGACATCGGCCAGGGCATGAACTTTATCGGCGACGAAGTTCTGCTTCACACCGAAGCGGATCAGGGCAACCCGAATGTCGCGCACTTCGCGGCTGCCAGGATGGCGTCCTAGCCTCCATCCACCACGGAATTCATTCGAGAGACGACACGCAAACCAGGTGCACTCATGACGGCAATTGAACCGACGAAGCCAACGGACGTGGAACTTTTGGGCGCGGGCGCAAGTCCCGATACGCTGCGGGTCTGGCTGCGCCAGCATCGCATCGAGGAGATCGACTGCGCCGTGCCGGACATTGCGGGCGTAGCGCGCGGCAAGACGATGCCCGCGGAAAAGTTCGTCAAGCTCGACCCGACGCACCTGCCGATCTCGATCTTCCACCAGACGATCACCGGCGACTACGTCGGCTTCGAGGAGGACGGTCAGGCGCTCTATGCCGAGAGCGACCTGCTGATGGTGCCCGACCTGAACACGATCAGGCCGGCTCCCTGGGCGTCGAGCCCCACGGCGCAAGTCATCCACGACGCCACGTGGCAGAGCGGCGAACCGGTGCAGATCGCGCCGCGCAACGTGCTGAAGCACATCGTGGAGCTTTACTACAAAGAGGGCTGGAAGCCTGTCGTTGCGCCGGAACTCGAGTTCTATCTGACGAAAGCCAACCCCGATCCCGACTATCCGCTGGAACCACCGACCGGACGTTCGGGTCGTGCGGGCGCGGGGCGCCAAGCCTACAGCCTCGGCGCGGTCGACGAGTACGACAAGATCGTCGACGACATCTATGAATTTGCCGAACGGCAGTACTTGAAGATCGACACGATCATTCAAGAAGGCGGCGCGGCGCAGCTGGAGATCAATCTTCTGCACGGCGATCCCGTCGATCTCGCCGACCAGGTGTTCCTGTTCAAGCGCACGATCCGCGAGGCCGCGTTCACGCACAATTGCTACGCGACGTTCATGGCCAAGCCGCTGGCGAACGAGCCGGGCAGCGCGATGCATATTCACCAGAGCATCGTCGACATCAAGACGGGCAAGAACATCTTCACGCAGGAGAACGGCGAGCCGACGCCGCGCTTCTTCAACTTCCTCGCGGGCCAGCAGCTCTACCTGCCGGCAGCGATGTGCCTGCTCGCACCCTATGTGAACTCGTATCGCCGGCTGGTGCCGGGTGGTGCGGCGCCGATCAACGTCGAGTGGGGCAACGACAACCGCTCGGCGGGATTGCGCATCCCGTTTTCACCGCCGGCGGCGCGGCGCGTCGAGAACCGGCTCGCAGGTTCGGATGCCAATCCCTATCTGGCGCTGGCCGCAAGCCTTGCCTGCGGCTATCTCGGCATGAAGAAGAAGCTCGACCCGCGCGCGGCGATCGTGGGCAACGCCTATCGCAACGATCATCAGTTGCCGCGCGGCCTGCTGGAAGCGTTGCTCGATTTCGAGGAGAGCAAAGAGCTGCACGACATCCTGGGCAAGCGCTTCTGCCACGTCTACCTGGATCTCAAGCGCTCGGAGTTCGAGGAGTTCATGCGCGTCATCAGCCCCTGGGAACGCGAGCACTTGCTGCTGAGCGTTTAGTCGCATCGCTTCGAAAATGTTTCGCGGCGATGTCGATCCAGCCGGCATCCGTTCGTCGCAAGGACAGGCGAGGGCCGAAGTGACGAGGCGTCACACCTCGACCGGGAGGACGCGCGATGAAATTCATGTCGATTGTCATGGCTACGCCGGAGCACTACGGACAACCCACGCCCGAGCTGATGGAGGCTATCGGCAAACTTTCGGAGCGCGAGACCAAAGCCGGCCGTATGGTCGGGGGCGGTGGACTCACGCCGATCGAAGAGGGCGCCCGCGTCGGCGTGCGAAAAGGACAGGTCGTCGTGCAGGACGGGCCCTTCACCGAGACGAAGGAAGTCATCGGCGGCTACGCGATTTTCGAGCTGGGTTCGCTGGACGAGGCCCTCGCATTGGCGCGTGAGTTCATGCAGCTTCACGTGGAGCACATGCCCGGCTGGGAAGGCACGTGCGAGGTTCGCGCGATGACAACCGGCGACTGCGGCTGATGGCGGTCTGCGGCTGCGCGCTACGGCGCCAGTGCGGACACCGGCAGCATGCGGGCGGAGACCTCGCGGAGGGCGAAGTTGGACTTCAGCTGGGAAACGCCGGGAAGCTTCGATAGCTCTTCCTTATGAATGCGCTCGAAGTCCGACAGGCTCTTGGCCAGCACCATCAGAATGTAGTCGTCCTCGCCGGCCATCAGATAGCAGGCGACGATGGACGGCGAGGCGGCCGCCGCCTTGTCGAACGCGCGCAGGAGATCTGCGTCCTGGCTCTTCAGGCTGACCTGGACAATGGCGAACATTTCCAGGCCCAGAGCGGCCCGGCTGATCCTGGCCTGATAGCCCTCGATCACGCCCTGCTCTTCCAAGCCTTTGATCCGGCGCGCAATTGCCGTTGGCGAGAGCGGAATTCGCTCGGCCAGCTGCACCTGGCTCTGGCGCCCGTCAGCGACTAGCGCAGCGAGAATCGCTTTATCCAGCGCATCAAGGTTCTAACTTTTCATTTTTCGTCGCTATAATCTATTTATACGCATATAGTCTGCGTATTTCCGACATTTTGCAACACATATCCGTCTTTTTTCTGCGCTGTAGAAATGGCATTATCCTCC
>JAKAXS010000282.1 GCA_021816505.1 Pseudomonadota bacterium | reverse complement strand
CTGCCAAGCCAGACCGGTTTCTTCAAGACGCGAAACCAATCCCCTTCGACAAGGCGGTTCAGTCCGGCCTCAGCGTCGGCACGCCGGGACTGGTGCGTCTACTGGAGGCCACGCACCGCAAGCATGGGAAGTTGCCCTGGCCGGATCTGTTCAAGCCGGCGATCAAGCTCGCACGAGATGGCTTCACCATCACGCCGCGCCTCAACCTGCTGCTGCGCTGGCTGGGGCCATCCGTGTTCGATGACGCAGGGCGCGCCTACTTCTTCACGCCGGACGGCAAGGCGCATCCGGTCGGACACCGCCTGACCAACCCGAGCTATGCAGCCACCCTGGAGCGGATTGCGGCTGAGGGCGCGCGGGGCTTCTACGAAGGCCCTGTCGCCGATGCCATCGTGGCGGCCGCGCGCGAGGCCCCCAATGCCACCGGCGACCTGACGCTGGACGATCTCAAGGGCTACGCGGTCAAGGAGCGTGAGGCCGTTTGCACCGGCTATCGCGGCTACAGGATCTGCGGCATGGGCCCGCCGTCTTCGGGCGGCATCACGGTCGCGCAGACGATGAAGTTTCTGGAAGGGTTCGATATCGGCGCTGGTCGTGCCGGGGCCATGAGCGGCCGGGCGATGCACCTGATCGCCGAAGCAGAGAAGCTGGCGTATGCCGACAGAGGACGCTATCTCGCGGATCCCGATTTCGTGGCCATTCCCGCAGGGTTGCTCGACGAGGCCTACCTGGCCGAGCGCCGCGGCCTTATCAATCCCGACGCGGCCATGTCCGAGGCGAGGCCGGGCGTGCCGCCCGGCTCCGGCAGCGGCACGTTCGGCATCGACGCGACGGTCGAGCGCGCCGGCACAAGCCACCTGTCCGTCATCGACGCCGACGGCAACGCGGTCTCCATGACGACGACGATCGAAGGCGCGTTCGGTTCGGGACTGTTCGCGGCGGGCTTCCTGCTCAACAACCAGCTCACCGATTTTTCCTTCAGGCCCACCGACCGCGCGGGGAACGCGATCGCCAACCGTGTCGAAGCGGGCAAGCGGCCACGCAGCTCCATGGCGCCGACCATCGTGTTCGCGCCGGACGGCCGGGTGTTCGCCGTGCTCGGCTCGCCGGGCGGCACGCGCATCATTCTCTACGTGGTGAAATCGCTCGTCGCGCTGCTCGATTGGCAGTACGACGCGCAGGAAGCGGCGGCGCTGATCAACTTCGGCAGCCAGGGCAGCGCGTTCGAGCTGGAGACGAACTGGCGCGCGATCGGACCGGCGCTCTCCATGATCGGCTACGGCCAGAACGTCGACTTCGGCTTGCTCAACTCGGGCACGCACATCATCGTACGCCGCGACGGTCACCTCGAAGGCGGCGCCGATCCGCGCCGCGAGGGTTCGGCCGTCGGATATTAGAAGCCAAGGATCCACTTGTGACATCGCAATCCATCACCGTTGTCGGCGCCGGTGTGATCGGCCTGTGGCAGGCACTGAGCCTGGCGCGGGCCGGGCATCGCGTCACGCTGATGGAAGCGTCGGCCGAGCCGTTCGCGGCCGCATCGAGCCGGCTTGCGGGGGCGATGCTCGTTCCCGATTGCGAGGCCGAAGCGTCGCCGCCGATCGTGCGCGAGTTGGGTCGACACGGGCTGACGCTGTGGCGCGAGACGTATCCCGGCGTGGTCTCAAACGGCAGCCTCGTCGTGGCGCACGCGCGCGACCGGGGCGAACTCACGCGGTTCGCACGCATGACGGAACGTCACACGCTCGTCGAGGGGCCGGCGCTGGCGCAGCTCGAGCCCGACCTCGCGGGACGGTTCGCTTCAGGCCTGCACTTCGCGGACGAGGCGCACATGGTGACGCCGCGCGCACTGCAGTTTCTGCTCGATGCCGTCCGCCGGGCGGGATGTGATGTGCAGCTTGGCCGCGCGTGGCGCGACGGCAGTGACGATGGCATCGTGGTCGACTGCCGCGGATTTGCCGCGCGCGAGGATCTGCCCGATCTGCGCGGCGTGCGCGGAGAGCGCTTTCTGGTGCACACGCGCGAAATCGCGTTGCAGCGGCCGGTGCATCTACTGCATCCGCGCCAGCCGCTCTATGTCGTTCCGTGGGACGAGGGCGTGTTCATGATCGGCGCCACGGTCATCGAAAGCGAGGATACCGGTCCCGTCAGCCTGCGTTCCGCGCTGGAGTTGCTCGGGCTCGCCTATGCGCTGCACCCGGCTTTTGGCGAGGCGCAGCTGATCGAGAGCGCGACCGGCATCCGCCCTTCCTTCCCAGACAACGTCCCGCGCGCGGTCGTGCGCGATGGCGGCCGGCGCATTCTCGTCAACGGCGCGTGGCGGCACGGCTTCCTTCTCGCCCCGGTGATGGCCGAGGCGACGCTCGCGCAACTCAACGGTGAAACGCACCCGCTTTTGCGAGTGGACAGTTCGTGCGACCAGGATCTTTAATCGGCGGCGGCGTGGCCTTTGACGGCCAGCTCAAGTTGACGTATACGTCAACTTGAGCTTTTCTCTTTTCACAGGGGTTCGCGATGACGCGAGCGTTCATTGCAACGTGGTTCGTCCTGGCCGTGCTGGCCGCTGGCTGCGGCAAGGATGAGGAGGCGAAAAAGCCCGAGGTGCGCCCCGTCCGCACCGTGGTGGTAGAGCCAGCGCCCGTCGACGACGACAGGCAGGCCGTGGGAGAGATCAGGGCGCGCTACGAAAGCGACCTGTCGTTTCGCGTGGCGGGCAAGGTGCAGTCGCGCCTCGTCGACGTGGGCGTGACGGTCAAGCAGGGCGATGTGCTCGCGACCCTCGACGTGCAGGATTACCAGAACCGGCTGACGTCGGCGGAGGCGGATGTCGCCTCGGCCGAAGCTTCCCTCTCGGAGGCGCAGGGCACGGAGAGCCGGCAAGCGAAGCTGGTGAAGGACGGCTACACCTCGCAGGCCAATTACGATTCCGCGTTGCGTGGATTGCGCGCGGCGGAGTCGCGCCTGACGTCGGCGAAGGCGAGCCTCGACCTGACGCGCGATCAGCTCAACTACACCTCGCTCAAGGCCGACACGGACGGCGTGATCACCGCGGTGGGGGCGGAGGCCGGACAGGTGGTCAACAGCGGCCAGATGATCGTGCGGCTGGCGCGGCCCGAAGAAAAGGACGCGGTGTTTTCGATCTCTGAAGCGGCCTTCCGCAACGCGCCCGACAAGTTGCCGGAGGTGAGCGTTTCGGTGCTTTCCAATCCCGGAATGAAGGCGGACGGCGTGGTGCGCGAAGTGTCCCCCGTCGCCGATCCCGTAACGCGAACGTACACGGTGAAGGTGGCGCTGAAGAATCCGCCCGACAATCTCCGTCTCGGCATGAGCGTCGTCGGCCGGCTGAAGCTGGAGACGGCGCCGGTGGTGGTGCTGCCGCTGAGCGCGATATTCGACAAGGCGGGGCAGCCGGCCGTGTGGCTGTTCGATCAGGCGAGTTCCACCGTGGCGCTGAAGCGCATCGAGTTGGCGCGCTACGAAGCCGATCGCGCGGTGATCGCCAACGGCCTGGGACGCGGCGACGTGGTGGTGACGGCGGGCGTGAACCAGCTCGTTGAGGGGCAGAAGGTGCGGCTGTTCGAGAGCACGCCCCAATGAGCGACTTCAACCTCTCCCGCTGGGCGCTCGATCATAAGAGCTTCGTCGTCTACCTGATGCTGGTGATCGCGATCGCCGGAGCGTTCTCCTACATGCGGCTCGGGCGCGAGGAGGATCCGCCGTTCACGATCAAGGTGATGGTGGTGAAGACGCTGTGGCCGGGCGCGACCACGGACGAGACCGTGTTGCAGATCACCGACCGTATCGAGAAGAAGCTGGAGGAGACCCCGCACCTCGACTACGTGCGCAGCTACACGAAGCCCGGCGAGTCCGTGGTGTTCGTCACGCTCAAGGATTCCACGCCTGCATCCGCCGTGCCCGACATCTGGTATCAGGTGCGCAAGAAAGTGGGCGACATCAAGCAGAACCTGCCGCAGAACACGCAGGGACCGTTCTTCAACGACGAGTTCGGCGACACGTATTCGCTGATCTATGCCTTTACCTCGGACGGGTTCTCGCATCGCGAGCTGCGCGACTATGTCGAGAGCGTGCGGGCGGAGCTGCTGCGCACGCCGGACGTGGCGAAGATCGATCTCGTCGGCGCGCAGGATGAGAAGATCTTCCTGCAGTTCTCGACGCAGCAACTGGCGTCGCTGGGCATAGACCCCAATCAGCTGGCGCAGACGCTGCAGACGCAGAACGCGATCCAGCCGAGCGGCGTGGTCAATGCAGGTCCGGAAAAGATCGCGATCCGCGTGTCGGGCGCATTCACCAGCGAGGAGAGCCTGAAAGAGGTGAACTTCCGCGCCAACGGACGCTTCTTCCGGCTGAGCGACATCGCCACCGTGCGTCGCGCCTATGCCGATCCGCCGGCGCCCATGTTCCGCTACAACGGCAATCCCGCGATCGGGCTTGCGGTGTCGATGGTGGCCAACGGCGATGCGCTGGCGCTCGGCACCAACATCAAGGCGCGCATGGCGCAGCTGACGGACAATCTGCCGATCGGCGTCACGCCGCATCTGGCGGCCGACCAGCCGCATGTCGTGAAAGAAGCGGTCGGCGAGTTCACGAAGACGCTGA
>JAKAXS010000281.1 GCA_021816505.1 Pseudomonadota bacterium | reverse complement strand
AGTCGTAGGAAGGCTTGGCGCGTTGGCACTCGCCAGATATCTCGTTGCGGTACGCTCGATACCGTCTGCGGTCTGCGCGGTGTCGCCGACTGGAAGATTGCCCGCTGCATCGAAGTTGAAGTCTTCCGCCATTCGCCTGTATGCGAGCCCAAGCTGGTTCGCGGCGCTCATGGGATCGTTAGGATCGCTCTGCAAAGCGGCGATGATATCGTTCTCATCGACTGCTTCCGGATCGAGACCGTACGCAGTTACGACGAAGTCATAGATTGACTTGTTGGCGACGAATTCGCTTGTCGTCGTGATTGAGCCGATCGTTTGGCGATATGTTTCGGCGGAATAGAGAAGTGTTGCTGCCTTGGTCGAAGCGCCAGACTTTTCCAGATACCCGGCAATCGTCGCGCTCTTCTGCTCGAAAGTCTGAGCATTGCCGGCAGCCACTGTTCCGCTAGGCGCGAAATTGAAGGCGGATACGAACTGCTGGAGTTTGTCGCGTTCGGCCACATTGGTGACGCTGTAAAGCGGATTGTCGGGGTCGCCGACGCCGCGCGTCAGCATATCCCGGAACAGCGGGATGGACGCGTACTGAACCTGGTCACCGAGGCCGTAAGCCGTCAGTGCCATATTGAAGAATTCGCGATTGGCCGGCAAGAGAAGGTCGTTCACCGACGTCATGCCGTCGATGGCCGAGCTGTAGCGCGCAATCGCTTCGTTGGCGACGCGCTCTTTCTCGAAGGTCCTTTGATTGTACAGCCCGATGATATCCAGCTCCTGCTGGTCGGACTGGATGTCGGAGACTGCTGCTACCTTGCCGTCGGTGCCGAAGTTGAATGTCTTGGCAAACTCGACGTAGCGCTTGTCGGTGAGCTTGTTGGCGAAGCTGTCGACGTCGGACAGATCGCTCATCAGGACCTTCTTCATGAAGGCCTTGGCATACGTCATGTCTTCGAGGCCGGCCGCCTTCATGGCGTACGTGTACAGCCGCTGATCCTTCATCAGGTCGTCGACGGTTTTCACCTTGCCGATGTTCGCCTGATAGTACTGAGCCGCGTTGGCGACCTGGCTCGTCTTGCCGAGGTTCGCCAGCGTGCGCGAGTAATCGCGCGTCAGCAGCATGTAGCTCGTATAGGTCGACACGACGAGGCTCCGGGTTCGTCAGCACACAAATTCCCACTGCGCAGTGTGCGGGCAAGTCCTTACTCGGGCCTTAACTCTTTGGGTGGCATTGCTGAAGGTGGGCGTTATTCTGCGGCGTGAGACCGATTGGTTGCTGCAACTGATCCGGCACTGCCGTGTGGCGGCACCGTTGCCGTCGTGGGATCTGGCTCGTCGGTCCCGCCGACGAAGCGTCCGAAGAAGTGCCAGATCCAGTTGCCGACGTCGTCCATCAGCACGAACACGGCCGGAACGAACACCAGCGACAGCACCGTAGACGAGATCAGCCCGCCGATGACGGCAACGGCCATCGGCGCGCGGAACTCGCCGCCCGAGTCCAGCGCCAGGGCGGATGGCAGCATGCCGCCCACCATGGCAATCGTGGTCATCACGATGGGGCGGGCGCGCTTGCGGCCGGCGTCGACGATCGCTTCCAAGCGGGGCACGCCGCGCTTGATTTCCTCGACGGCGAAGTCGACGAGCATGATGGCGTTCTTGGTGACGATGCCCATCAGCATGAGGATGCCGATGACGACGGGCAGGCTGATGGGTTTGCCCGTAATCGCCAGCGCGATGATGGCGCCGCCGATCGACAACGGCAGCGAGAACAGGATGGTGATGGGTTGCAGGAAGCTGGCGAACAACAGCACGAGCACGGCGAACACCATCATGAGGCCGGCACCCATGGCGTCGCCAAAGCTTTCGAACACTTCGCCCATGACTTCCGCCGCGCCGAACTCCTTGACCTCGACGCCCGCCGGTAGGTTCTGAGCCGCGGGCAGGCCTTTCACTGCAGCCACGGCGTCACCCAATGGCGTGTCTCCGACGAGGTCGGCGCCGAGCACGATGCGGCGCGTGCGATCGTAGCGATCGATCGCGGTCGGGCCCTGGCCGAACTCGATCCGGGCGACCGTGGTCAACGGTACCGCCGCACCCGACGCGGTGTTCACCTTCAGCTGTTCGAGGATCTGACGGCTTTCGCGCGCCTTGTCCGTCAGCTGGACGCGAATGGGGATCTGCCGGTCCGCGACGTTGAACTTGGCGAGGTTGGCGTTGATGTCGCCGATGGTGGCGATGCGCACAGCCTCCGAGATCGCCTCGGTGGAGACGCCGAGTTCAGCCGCCACTTCGTGCTTGGGGATGACGCGCAGTTCTGGCCGGTCCAGTTCGGCAGTGGAGACGACGTTCGCGAGGGTGGGCAGGCGCTTGGCCTGGCTGGTCAGTTCCGCGCCGATCTTGTTGACCGCTTCTCCGTCGCGGCCGGTCACGACCAGCTGGAACTGGCGCTGGCCGTCGTCTTCCATGAAGTTGAAGCGGATGTCCGGCTCGTTCGCCAGGTCCTTGCTGATCTCTTCCTGTATCTGATGCTGTGCCAGTTTGCGGTCGGACTTCGGCACCAGGTTCAGGACGAACGTCGCCTTGCGCACCTCTTCGCCGCCGCCAAGAATGCGTCCGCCGTCGACGAAGACACTCTTGATATCGGGACGCTCCTTCAGCTTGCGCGCGATGCGATCGGCGAGAGCTTCGGTTTCGGCGAGGCGCGTGCCGGGCGGAAGTTCGACCGCCATGAGTGTGCGACCGGCATCCTCCTGCGGCAGGAAACCGTTCGGCAGCAGGAAGAAGCTGCCGACCGATCCCATGAACACCAGGAAGCCCAGGGCGACCGTCTTGTACTGGTGATGCACGGACCATTCGACGAGACGGGTGTAGGCGCGCATGACGCGGCCTTCCTTCTCGACGTGACCGCCGTCCCGCAGGAAGTATGCGGCGAGCATCGGCGTGATGAGACGCGCGACGAGCAGCGAGAAGAAGACCGCAAAGGCGACGACCAGGCCGAACTGCTTGAAATATTGTCCGGCGATGCCGCCCATGAAGCTGACCGGCGTAAAGACGGCGATGATCGTGAAGGTGATGGCGATCACCGCAAGTCCGATTTCGTCGGCGGCCTCCAGCGCGGCACGATACGGCGTCTTTCCCATGTGCTGGTGACGCACGATATTCTCGATCTCGACGATGGCATCGTCGACGAGGATGCCCGTCACGATGGTGACGGCCAGCAGGCTCACGAGGTTCAGTGAGAAGTCCATCACCTCCATGGCCCAGAAGGCGGGGATGATGGAGAGCGGAAGGGCTATGGCCGCAATGACGGTTGCGCGCCAGTCTCGCAGGAAGACGAAGACGACGATGATGGCGAGTGCCGCGCCTTCCAGCAGCGTGTGCATCGTCGATCGGTAGACGCCCTGCGTGTACTCGACGACGTTGTCGACAAGCGTCATCTGGACGTCGGGATACTTCGCGACCAGATCTTTCACCGCCTGATCGATGTTGGCGGCGACGACGGTGTCGGACGCGCCCTTGGCGCGGGATATCGAGAGGCCGACGATCGGCTCGCCGTTGAGCTTGGCGAAGGTGCGCGGTTCCGCGATGCTGTCGGTCACGGTGCCGAGCTGATCGAGGCGCACCTTGCGGCCACCCGGCAACGCGATCATCGTCGCGGCCAACTCTTCTACGGTGGCCTTGTTGGCGAGTGTCCGGATCGCCTGCTCTCGTCCGGAGAGTTCGCCGCGGCCACCGGAGAGATCGACGTTGGTGGCCCGGACTTGGGCGTTCACGGCTCCGGCAGTCGTGCCTTGGGCTGCGAGCCGATCAGGATCGAGCGCGATGCGGACTTCGCGCGTGACGCCGCCGACGCGCTTGACTTCGGCCACGCCTGTGACGCCTTGCAGCGCACGCGTTGCCGTGTCGTCGGCGAACCAGGAAAGCTCCTCGGCCGTCATGGCTTTGGCGCTAACGGCATAGGTGACGATCGGCAGTCCTTGAATTTCGACGCGAGCGGCAATCGGCTCGCCGTCGATCGTGCGAGGCAGCTCCGTGCGGATGCGCGAGATCGCATCCTTCACATCATTCAAGGCCCGGTCGACGTCGATCTCGAGGCGAAACTCGATGATGGTGATCGACGCGCCTTCGGTCAGCGTCGACGTGATATGCTTGACGCCGTTGACGCCGGAGATGGCGTCCTCGATCTTCTTGGTGATCTGCGTTTCAAGCTCTGCGGGAGCCGCGCCCGTCTGATAGACGCGGACCTGGATCAGAGGGATATCGATGTTCGGAAAGCGCGTGATCGGCAGGTTGTTGAAGCTGAGCACGCCGACGACGAGCAGCACCATGAACAGCACCAGCGACGGCACCGGGTGGCGGATCGACCAAGCTGAAATGTTCCAATTCATGGCGTGACAGGACCGGCCTTCGGCGTGCTGGGCACGACTTCGCTGACTGCGGCGGAGGGAACGATGGGACGCACGGCGTCGCCGTTACGCAGGAAGGTTCCGGCCCGCGCCACCACCAGGTCGTCCAGTGCGACACCGGACTTGATCTCGACGTCGTTGCCGTCCCGCAACCCGGTCTGGACTTCCGACGTCACGACCTTGCCGTCGCGGACGATCTGCACCGAGGCACCTTTCTCGTCGTATCGCCATTGCCCGGGTCA
>JAKAXS010000280.1 GCA_021816505.1 Pseudomonadota bacterium | reverse complement strand
CTGTTTGTCGAAACCGGCGCGCAGCGCGTCGGACAACGCGCCGACGGCCGTGATGACCATGACGCCCAGCGCAACGCAGGCGATGAAGATGTAAAAGCCGCTGATGCCAGACCGCAGCTCTCGCATCGCCATGCGCGACAGCTCGCGCCATGAAATTCCGGCCGCGGTCGCGCGGCGTGCGGGATGGGACGTTTCGACGGCGGTCGTCATGCGGCAACGGCCCGCTCGTCGGAGGCAATCGCTCCGTCGGCCATGCGGATCACGCGTTCGCACTCCTTGGCGAGACGCTCGTCGTGTGTGACGAGCACGAGCGTTGCCTGGCGGCGCTTCTGCAGCCCGAACAGCAGATCGGTCACCTGGCGGCCGTTCTTGGTGTCGAGGTTGCCGGTCGGTTCGTCCGCCAGCAGGATCTGCGGATTGGGGGACAACGCCCGGGCAAGCGCCACGCGTTGCTGCTCGCCGCCCGACATTTGCGCGGGATAGTGATCGAGCCGATGGCCGAGGCCTACTTCCTCCAGATGCGTCTGCGCGTGCTCGAACGCATCGGGCCTTCCCGCAAACTGCAAGGGAAGAGCCACGTTCTCCAACGCGGTCATCGTCGGCACGAGATGGAACGACTGGAAGACGATGCCGATCTCGCGGCCGCGTACCAGCGCCAGTTCATCCTCGCCGAGACGAGAGAAGTCCTGCCCGGCAACCGCCACGCGCCCCGAGGTGACGCGCTCCAGCCCTGCCAGCACCATCAGAAGCGATGTCTTTCCCGATCCCGACGGCCCGACGATCGCTACCGACTGCCCGCGTCCGATGTCGAGATCGACGCCGCGGAGAATGTCGACGGGGCCGGCTCGGCTCTCCAAAGTCAGGCGTACATCTTTCAGCTCGATGATCGGGGCAGCCACCAGGGCGGTCTCCAGGTATGGGGTGAGGCTTGTCTCGCGCGCGCTGCGCTTCTACTTACTGTGCAGACATGATGGTCGGGACGCCGTCCAGAAGGGAAGCGGAAGTTGTTGACGCGATTGAGATTGCTCCGCCCGCTTGGCCACATGGTGGCGGCATTTGCGCTTTGCAATGGGATAGTGATGGCGGGATCGACGGTGCCAAGTCATGCCGCGGACGCACCGGTACGAATTGTCGCGTTCGGCGACAGCTTGACGGCAGGCTACCGGCTGCAGCCTTCCCAGGCCTTTCCCGTCCAGCTGCAAGCCGCGCTGAAGGCGAACGGGCATGACGTCGAGATTGCGAACGCTGGCGTTTCCGGCGACACGGCCTCGGGCGGCCTGGAGCGGTTCGATTGGGCGGTGCCGGAGGGCACCGAGGCGGTCATTCTCGAACTCGGCGCCAACGACGCGCTGCGCGGCATCGATCCCAAGCAGACCCGGGCCAGCCTGGATGCGATCCTGACGAAGCTCAAGGCGCGCAACATCGACGTTCTGCTAGCCGGCATGGTGGCGCCGCGCAATTGGGGCGAGCCCTATCGCGCAGAGTTCGACGTCATCTATCCCGAGCTGGCCAAGACGCACGAGACGCTGCTCTATCCCTTCTTCCTCGAAGGCGTTGCGACGGACGCGAAGCTCAATCTCGACGACGGACTGCATCCGACGGCGGGAGGCATCGGCAAAATCGTCGAGCGTATCCTACCCAACGTCGAGGAGCTGATCGCACGCGTCAAAGCCCGGCGCGCGGCGAAGTCGTAGGATTGCCGCAGGTGGAGAGGGAGGTGGCCCATGCCGCGTTTGTTCACCGCGATAGAACTGCCGGAAGGTCTGCGCGAGGATCTCTCCGCGCTGGAAGCACCGCTGCCCGGCGCGGTGTGGACTCATGAAGACAACCTGCACATCACCCTGCGTTTCGCTGGTGACGTCGACAATCGCACCGCGGATGACTTTGCCGCCGAACTAGACGGCATCGAAGTGGATTCGTTTTCACTGCAGATCAGCGGCGTGGGCGCGTTCGGCGGCAACGATCCGCGCATCATCTACGCGAACGTCGCCTCGTGCCCGCAGCTCGAGGCGCTGGCGCGCGCCAACGAGCGCGCGGCGCGCAACGCGGGCCTTCCACCGGAGGCGCGTACGTTCAAACCCCATGTCACGCTGGCCCGCCTGCGTCGCGGGCGTGGCGAAGCCGTCGCGCGCTTTCTGCAGCGGCACGCGCGTTTTTCATCGCCGCCGTTCGCCGTGACGCGGTTCACGCTGATGTCGTCGCGGCCCAAGACGGGCGGTGGCCCCTACGTCGAGGAAGCCAGCTACGTGCTGCGCGGCGGCGCCGCCTTCTACGGTGTCGATGCCGAGAGCGGCTGGTGAGTTACTTCGGCGCCAGGCGAATAGCACCGTCGAGGCGGATGCTGACGCCATTGAGCATCGTGTTCTCGCAGATGTGCACGGCGAGATCGCCGTACTCGGCCGGGTGACCGAGGCGCGAGGGGAAAGGCACCTGGGCCGCGAGCGACTGCGCCGCCTCCTCCGGCAACCCGTCGAACATCGGCGTGCGGAACAGGCCCGGCAGGATCGTCGCCACGCGGATGCCGTCGCGCGACAGATCACGCGCGATCGGCAGCGTCATCGACTGCACGCCACCCTTGGACGCGGCGTATGCCACCTGGCCGATCTGGCCGTCTTCGGCGGCGACGGAGGCGGTGGAGACGATCACGCCACGCTCGCCGTCGGGCTTCATCGCCTCGACCGACATCATGCCGGCGGCGCACTTGGTGATCATCGTGAACGTGCCGATCAGATTCACTTCCACCACGCGGCGGAAAGAGGCGATGTCGTGCGCTTCGATGCCGCCCGTCTCCTTGACACGGCGCGCGGTGCGTTTGCCCGCGGCGATGCCCGCGCAATTGACGAGGATGCGTTCCTGGCCATGCGCCTTGCGGGCGGACGCCAACGCGGCTTCGACAGACGCTTCGTTCGTCACGTCGCACTTGGCGTAGTGCCCCGCGATCTCCTTGGCGACCTGGGGACCCTTCGTGTCGTCGAGATCGAAGATCGTGACGCGACCGCCCTTCGCGGCGAGCGCGCGCACCGTCGCGGCACCCAAGCCGGAAGCACCGCCCGTCACGATGGCGGAAATCGAACTGTCGAGTTTCATGGCGTCGTTCCCCTGGCAATGTCGGCGGCTGTCTTACGGAATGTTGACGTGCGCGTAAAGTCGCGCGTCGCGCCACCCCCATGCTAGGGTCCGTGCTGGCCCTTCAGCATCCTGCAAGGAGATGCCGATGATCCGATTGACGCTGGCCGTCTTCACACTTCTGCTAGCGGTCGCCCCGTCAGAAGCCCGCGTGCAGCGCGATATGATCTGCTGGTTGCCGGACTACGAGTTCCCCGTCGATTGCGACGAGGAAGACGAGTGAGCCGACGGACGGACGCATCGAGGCTTGGTCAAGCCGCCAAAAACGGGCCGGTCATTGCCACAGGCCCAGCTCTTCCCATTCGGCTTTCGGGATCTCGCGTCCGAGCTTGTAGCTGAATGAGGTGGCCTTCATCTGGTCGGCCGTGACGACGCAGTCGAAGCTGAGCTGGAACCAGTGATCTTTTGCGCGCACTGCGCCGCCCTTGGCCTTCACTTCGGTTCCGTTCGAGAACTCCGCGCGGCCGAAAATGCTGGTCTTCATGCGATCTGCGCCCGGCACCGTCTTGTCGGCGCGTACGGCCGCGATGCCCTTCAGAATGCACGCCTGATGCGCCCGCTCCTCCGGGTCCAACTTGCGCATCGTGTCCTCGAAGCTGGCTGCCTGGACCGCGATCGGCGCCAGGAACAAAAGTGCAACCAGCCCGAGCCGGCGCGGATTACGTGACATTGTTGCGTTCTCCCCCGAGTTCTCCCACCCCACCGCAGTAAGGGGAGGCAACGTGTCATAATTCTGTCTTGAACGCTGCGCTGAGACCGCTAAGACGTGGCACGGTCGTTTCAAACCACAATCGGAAGAACGCGATGCTGCACTGGTTCCGCCGGCTGATGCCACGCGAAGACTCGTTCTTCCCGATGTTCGACAAGCACGCGAGCATCATCGTCAAGGGCGCGCGCTCGTTGCGGAGCATGCTCGACGGCGGCCCCGCCGCCAGCCAGCATTTCGACGACGTGCTGAAATACGAGGATCAGGCCGACGAGATCACGCGCGACGTGTTCCTGTCGATCCGCACAAACTTCATCACCCCCTTCGACCGCGGCGACATCAAGGACCTGATCACCGGCATGGACGATGCCATCGATCAGATGAAGAAAACGGCGAAGGCGATTGCCCTGTTCGAAATCACATCTTTCGAACCGGAGATGCAGCAGATGGGCGATGCCATTCTGGAAAGCGCGCGCCTCGTCGAACAGGCCGTTCCGCTCTTGTCCAACATCGGCGCCAATGCCTCGCAGCTCAACGAGCTGTGCGTGGAGATCACGCGCATCGAAGGCCGCTGCGATGAGATCCACGAGCAGGGCCTGAAGAAGCTCTACCAGAAGAGCAAGACGGAGAACCCGATGGAGTTCATCCGCGGCAACGAGATCTACGATCACCTGGAGAAGAGCTCCGATCGTTTCGACGACGTGGCCAACCAGATCCAGGCGATCGTGGTGGAACATGTCTGAGCTGGACCGGTAGCCCGCGATGGAAATGTCCGGCCCGCTGATCGTCCTGATCGCGCTCATCCTCTATGCGCTAGA
>JAKAXS010000279.1 GCA_021816505.1 Pseudomonadota bacterium | reverse complement strand
CGGCGGGGAATTCGCGCGCGAGGAGGTCGCGCAGCATGTCGGCGACAGTGATCCCGCGCCCGAAAGCGGCGACCTTGATCCGGCCGCGCAGCGCCGGCGTGACGTCGATCGTCAGCCGCGCGGTGAAGGTTGACGCCTCATCCGTGCGCCGGCTCGGCGCATCGGACGCCTTGATCCAGGTCTCGGCGTCGCTGGGCCGTGATGCGAAGCCGCGTCGGGTGGAGCGCTCGGTCACGGCGCGATCCTCCCGACCTCGGCGGCGAGCGCGGCGATCTCGCGCGCGGCGGCGCTCTGCTCGGCCAGTTCGAAGACGAGGCGACCCGATTGCGCGGCATCGGCGAAGACGACGCGCTGACCGACGGTGCTGGCGAGCACCGGAGGATCATGGTCGGCGAGCGTCTCGGCCGTTTCACGGGCGATGACGGTGCGCGCCGCGCAGCGGTTCAGCACGAAGCGAGCGGCAAGCTGCGGTCGGTAGATGCGCGCTTCGCGAAGCAGGCCCAGCATCTCGGCGGAAGCCCAGCCGTCGAACGGCGATGGCTGCACCGGGATCAGCACGAGATCGGCGGCGAGCAGCGCTGAGCGCATCAACCCTGCGACACGCGGCGGTCCGTCGATGACGACGTGATCGGCGGTGCGCGCCAACTCCGGCGCTTCGCGATGGAGCGTGTCGCGCGCGAGGCCGACGACGCCGAACAGCCGCGAGACGTTCTCGCGCGCCCTCTGCTGCGACCAATCGAGCGCCGAACCCTGCGGGTCTGCATCGATCAGGGTGACGCGCCTACCGTGCATCGCCAATTCGCCGGCCAGGTGCAGAGCGAGTGTGGTCTTGCCGACGCCGCCCTTCTGATTGAGTAGCGCGACGATCATCGCTTCCCTCCCGGCTTGCGGCTGAAGGGCAGCGAGGGCTGTGGCCCGATATGGTCGGCCGGTTGCGCGGCGACGGCGCGCTTATCCGCAGATCGCGCTGCCCCACAACTAGAGTTAGATTCTGAGTTAGACTCTAAGTTAAGATCCGGAATCGCGGTTTCAGGCCAAAGGGTTAGTTGCGGTTCGTGCGTGCGAAGTCCCGATAGGGCTGCGTGCGAAGTCCCGATACGGCTTGCGTGCGAAGTCCCGAGCGCTTCCACAGCGCCATCCACAGAGACTGTGGATAAGTGCGCTGGCAGGATGCGCAGCAGCTCGCGCCGACCGTTTCGCTCGATACGCAGGCGGTAGCCGGGAAGCGGCTGGCGCGCGACGATGCGTCGGAGCTGCAGCGCGAAATCCGAAACCCGCACCAGGCTGCCGGACTTCTGGTGCAGGTGCGCGATCTCGAACAGCCAGCCCTTGGGCTGGCGGCCGGCATGCTTGCGGGCGACGCGGTACAGCCAGCGTTCAATGCCGCCGGTGAGGCGGAAGTAGGCCGGGTCGATCGCGAGCACGAGCGAGCGATCGATGACGCCGCGGTAGAACCAGTCGGGAAGGACAAATTCCACGCCCTCGACGCGGCCGTCGCGGGTCGTGCATTCCTCCCACTCGTTGATCCACGAGAACTGGTGGCGCCGCCAATGCTCGCCGCCCCGGATCGAGGTGCGGATGACGGTCGACTGAAGGCGCGCCAATGCGCCCTTCAGCAGCTTGTAGTCGCGGGCCCCGGTCTGGCGGCCGATTGAGGTCAGGAGTTGGTAGGACGTGAAGCGAAGGAAACGGGAGGTCTTGAAGCCGAGGTCCTCGGCCTCGACGAGCTGGCTCGCCGCCCAGATCAGCACGTCGGCGTCCCAGATGGTCGCCATGCCGTGCTCGGGCACAGCATAGACTTCGACGCGAACTCCGGCCGCCTCGTAGAGGATCGGCGCGGTGCGCCTGGCCTTGGCGAGCGAGAAGAACGGCCGTTCCATCAGATCGCGCTGGTCGCGCGGGCTGGCGTCGCCGGTGGCGACGATGAACGGTTCGAGCTTGCTCCGTTCGCTGGCGGTGATGGGGCGGCGCGAGGACATCGGCGAGGCCCGCTTCAGCGATGCGCGTGACCGGCGGCGCGAGCCTCGACGTAGCGAGGGTCCGACGTCGAGCTGCACGCCGCGCGGTCGGCCCAGGCCTCGAGATCGTCGACCGCGTAGACGACGCGGCCCCCGAGCTTGCGGAAGGTCGGGCCGCTGCCGTGGCAGCGGTATTTCTCGAGCGTGCGCGCTGAGATGCCGAGTATGCGCGCCGCCTCATGGGTGCGGACGTAGCGCGTGGCGAGCTGTGCGGCCCTGTCGGCCATGATATGCCTCCGTGTTGCCTCGAAGCGCCGCGGCCAAGTCGCGGCATGTCGAGGTCACGGTGGCGGAGAGTTCAGGCGCTGGGGGTGGACGAAGATTTTTCGCACCACGTGTCCCCCCGCCAAACGCCTGCGCCGACGCAGCGGCCTTGTGGGCGCGCGGCTCGTTCAGAGGGGACACATCGATAGAGTGCTGGGGATCAGCGGCCGTGCAGCAGCTTCAGATAGCCGCGATTGACCAGGGCGATCGCATCGTGGATCAGCCGGTTGGCGGCGCGGCGCGCGTGTGAATCTTTCCACTCGACGGACGGAAGCCGCGCTTGTTTGGAGACGAGAACTTCGGCGGCGATTTCGCGGGGGCCGCCACCGGCGTCGTGAATGTCGAAAGCGTGCAGGAGGCGGATCAGCCGCATCCGCTGCTGATTGGTCAGCCTCAGCGCCGCCGGCAGGAGCTGCGTGCGCTGCCCGCGAAGGCGACGAATGAAACGCAAGGCGACTTGGAGCCGAAGTTCCGACATCGCGTCGATCGGCAATAATACGGCAGGTCGTGCAGCGCTCTCAGCGTGCCTCAGTCGGAGGTGGACCTCGCTTTCGCCATCAAGCACGACGATCTCGCGCTCGCTTCCGTTGGCAATCTCGGCGGTGGCCACGCCGAGCCGGTTTGGATCGAGCGGCGCGGTCGGGATGAAACCTGCGGGCGCCGGGTCGATGATGAGGGTGCTCGGCGAGACTTCAGGCAGCCAGAGCGCTGGACCCGGCCACACCGACAAGGTGGGGTCATAGGCGAAACTGCAACCCCCAACGTCGCGCGAGGCCGCTCCGGGCGGCGCTCTCGTCAACGCCGCGGCGCTTAATCAGCCGTTCCATCCGAGCGTATTCGCGGCGATAATCGTGATTGCGGCGTAGAAACTCGGCGGCAAATCCAGGGCGTTCCAGGCGCTTCAGCCGTTCGGTCGTCTCCGGCGAGCGCCAATCCTCGATGGGCATGGCGTGTTCCTCTCGTCTTTGCCTTATTGGGCACACCAGACGACGGGAATCGCGGTTGTGGCGCTAGACCCTATGGTTGCATCGCGCCCACCGACACACCGTGCGACGATCGCACATCAATCACTGCATACGGGGTTCGAGTAGATGCTGATAGCCGGTCTTCGTCATCCAGCGAGCGCGAGCCAGATGGCTTTCGTGTACGATTTTTGCACGGTCAGGCTCCCTAGCCGGATCCAGGCCAAAGAGAACGTGAACGACTTCGCGCCAATCCGCCCCCTCGTCTTCGGCCATTAGTAGCCGAACGTAGATGGCAAGGTGCCGCTCGTCGTACGCGTTTACACGATCGGTTTGAGGTGGACGGTCCTGGAATGACGCCTCGGTCATCGCGATCTTCCCCCATAAGATCGTGTGTCGTGCTCAGAATTCATTTACCGCGAATCTTTGCAAGATTTGAGCCCTACCGAGTCTATTTCGTGATGCACCGAACGCACCGCGCCGTGCAGAGAATCGACGCAGTAACCATCCGTCGCTGTGCATGAAGGCGCTGGGCTCGTACGATTCGGAACGATCGTTCCTGGAACGATGGTTCCTATTTCGGCTGCATCATCGCCATGGATCTCAAGGAGGTCATGGCGATCAATCTGCGTCGGTTGCGTCATGCGAAAGGATGGACGCAGGAGGAGCTGGCCGAACGGGCTGGGTTGACCAGCCGCTACATCGGAGCGATCGAGCGTGCCGATGTGTCGGCAAGCGTGACGGTGTTGGGCCAGATTGCCGGCGCACTCGAGCTGGAGGCGAGCGAGTTGATCCGGCCTTTGGCCACAAACGGTCCCAAGCGTGCGGCCTGCAAAGAGTAGGATCGGAGCAAACGGCTTTTCAAGATTGCCGACGGAAGAATTCCGCCGGGTCGGCCTCGAGGACCTCGGCGAGCTTTTCGAGCATGTCGACCGTGGCGGAGTGCTGCTCGCGCTCGAGCATCCCGACATAGTTGCGATTGATGCCCGCACGATCGGCAAGCTCCTCCTGTGACAGGCCGCTGGCGTGTCTCAGTCTTCGCAAGTTGATGGCGACAATCTCCCGCAAGCTCATGCGGTGAGATCGCCGTGCCACCTAATATACCACCACCTAGTAAACTAGGTATTCCGCCCGTTCAAGGTGCGCGGGCGATCTCCGCGGACAAGGCGATACCCCGCCCGGACCAGCCGGACGGGGCATTGGAGGCGGGTTAGTCGCTCCGGCGACCGTTGGGGCGGGACCAGATCAGGCTGTAGCCCTCACCCTCCTCATCATCGAACAGGTTGGCGAAGATCGGGGCGGTGAAGCTCGGATCGTCGAGCTTGAGGCCCAGATAGTCGCGGCCCTCGTTGGAGCGCTTGGACCAGGCGGCGCCGATCTCGACCCGGCCGACATAGACGCGGTGGCTGGGGCTGTT
>JAKAXS010000278.1 GCA_021816505.1 Pseudomonadota bacterium | reverse complement strand
AGCGCCGGATATGCCCTCCAGAAGCCTTCATTGCCGCGGAAGTCGGGCAATCCTGAGTCGACCCCCATGCCTGCGCCGGCTGCGATCACGAGCCCGTCTGCCGCGGAGATCAGTTCGGCGGCGCGCAGGAGATTTCTCGTGGGCTCGGAGCGAGCCTGGAAGCGCGCGGATACGACGTCCATCACGCTTTCATATACCGCAAGAGCGAGAACTACCCTTCCGCCGGCAACGTGTTCTTCGCGTCCCTCGAGCGGCCGACGCCGCTCGGTCTGCTTGGAGCGTTCGCACGCCTGCGGAAGCACATTTCCGAGCTTCAGCCGGACGTCGTGATGACGTTCCAGCACTACGGCAACATCATCGGCGCGCCGTTGGCGAAGATCGCCGGCGTCAAGCACGTCGTCGCCAACCTGAACTCCGCGATCGCCGCCTGCCCGTTCTGGCTGCCCTATGCCGACGCCGCTCTCGGAGCGCTCCGCGTGTATGACGTGGTCGTTTCCAACTCCGCGAAGACGAGCGAGGAATTCAGCCTGCTCGGTCGCGTCATGGGCGACCGCATGATCCTGATCGATCATGGCGTCGAGGCCAAGCGAAGCCCCCATTCGAAGACCGAGGCGCGGTCCAAGCTGTCGCTGCCAGTGGACGTGCAGTTGCTGGGCTGTGCCGGCCGCCTGCATCATCAGAAGAACCAGGCCGCAATCATCAACATCCTGCCACGGCGCGAGAGCCTGCATTTGGCGCTGGCCGGCCATGGCGCGGAGAAGGACGCATTGCGCCGTCAGGCCGAGGCGCTCGGCGTCGCTGACCGGCTACACTTTCTCGGCGAACTGACGTCCGACGACGTGGCGACATTCCTCGCGTCGCTCGACGTGTTCGTTTTCCCATCGGTCGCGGAGTCTTTCGGCCTGGCCGTCGCCGAGGCGGCGATCGTCGGCGTACCCGTCGTCAGCAACGACCTCCCGGTCTTGCGCGAAGTGCTTTCGGTGGACGGCCGGTCGTCCGCCGATTTCGTCGACGCGAACGACGCCGGTGCCCTCTATGCCGCCGTGACTGCCCTGCTCGACGATCCAGCGCGCGCGCAAGCCTTAACGAGCAACGCGCGCCGGCTTGAGGAACATCATTCGCTGGAGCGGATGGTGGGCGGCTATCAGCGAATCTTAACGAATGCAGGCGTGGGCTCCGGCAAGGATCCTGCATCTGACCTAGGTACCGTAGACTTCAGGAGTCATGCGTCATGAGTGCGCGTTATCATCAGCTGGTCGCAGCGCGCCGCCGTGTCAACGAACTGGCGGCGGGTCCCAAGACGATCGTCGGCGGCATCGAGATGCTGGCGCTGTCGCGCGCCGAAACAGCCAATCTCGTCGTTCGACTGGCAAAGTCGCGCTGCGGCGGCGACGAACCGATCACGATCGCTTCGGCCAACGGAGAGGTCATCTCGAAGTGCGCAACCGACGAAACGGTGGCCGAGCTTCATCGAGAGATGGACATCATCAACGCGGACGGGCAATCGCTTGTGTTTGCGTCCCGGCTGTTCTGCGACAAGCCGCTGCCCGAGCGTGTGGCCACGACGGATTTCTTCCACGACGTCGTGCGTCAGGGACTGGCGTCGGGCGTCTCGCACTACATGCTGGGGGCCAGCCCCGAAGAGAACCTCAAGGCGCAGGAACGGGTCCGCAAGCTCTATCCGGATGTCCGCCTCCTGGGCGGCATTCATGGCTATCTGTCCGATGCCGAAATGGACGCCAAGGTGCAGGAGATCAACGCGCTGAGGCCGGACGTCCTGTGGGTCGCCCTGGGCGTCCCGCGGCAGCAGCAGTTTTGCCGGAAGTATGGCAAGGCGTTAAAGGGCGTGGGCGTGATCCAGACCTGCGGTGGCCTGTTCAACTTCCTGTCCGGGACGCGGAAGCGCGCGCCCAACTGGATGCAGAAGTTCGGGCTCGAATGGCTCTACCGCATCAAGGAGGAGCCTCTGCGCCTCTTCTGGCGCTATGCCGTCACCAACCCCCACGCCATTTACCTTCTCGCACGCCACTCGGCCTGAGCCCGCTGACCGGCACGACCTTTGCGTTGGATGCCGGCAGCTCTAGTTCTCAGACACGCTTAGGCTTGCGTTAGTCATACTGATGTAAAAGCCGGTTAAGCCCTCAAAGTCGAGTAGCCCCGTGAAAAACCTTACCGCGTACATTACGGTTCGCAACGTCATCGGCTATGCCGTGTTCTGTTGCCTTCTGCTCGGCCTCACGGTCACCTACATCGTGCGCGCCGACAGGGTCTATTCGTCCAGCGCCCTCGTGCTGGTGAAAGCCAACCTCTACAACAGTAGCGGTGTGGCCGCTTCCTCGGAACTGAGCGCCGATCGCGCCGCGCGGTCGCAGATCCCGCTCTTCGAGAGCGAGGACGTCATCCGCAGCGCCATCAACGAGATCGGCGTTGCCAAGCTCTTTTCCGCCGACGACCTGGTCGGCTCGTTGAAGCCTGACGATCAAGCGTACGTTTTGGCACGCCGCCACCTGGCCGTGGAACTGGAACCGCTGACCGATCTGATCCGTGTCTCATTCCGGCACAAGGATCCGGAACTGTCAGCCGAGTTCATCCGCGTGCTCGTCGACAAGTTCTCGCAGCGCTACTACGCGATCTATCAGAACGCCGGTACCGTGACCTTCTTCCAGGATCAGAAGGACAAGGCTCAATCCGAGTTCACGTCCGCGTCCGGCAGCCTGGCCCAGTATGCGGCTGATCATCAGGTCTACAAGATCGAAGAGCAGCAGCGCCTGCTGCTGGCCCAGCGCAGCAAGGTCGCCTCGTCCTTGAGCGCCACGCAGGGCCTGATCGATCAGAAGCGGGCCGAGAAGGACTCCATCCCGAAGCAGCTTTCGCAGATGCGCGTTGTCGGCCGGTTGCCGCAGGTCATCGGCATGACGCAGCAGAAGGCCACGCCGACGCCGCCGGTCGCCCCGGAAGCGGCTGGCGTGCCGAATGCTGACGATCTCGCAACGGGCGACCGCATCGAGCGTCTCGCAACGGATCCGCCGGTCCTTCTGGTCAAGGTGTACCAGGACACCATCGCCAACCTCGTCAAGCTGCACACCGATCTCGAAGGACTGACCGCGCTCGAGAAAAGCCAGGTCGAACAGCTGAAGACGCTCGATATCAGCCTCAACGGCTTGGCGAACCAATCGGCCGAGTTCGAGAAGCTGAAGCTTGCGGCCGATGCGGCCGGGCAGCGCGTGAAGGCCTACACGAAGCGCGCGCTCGACGAGCAGCTGACGCATGCAATGAGCACCAGCAATCTTTCGAACATCCAGGTCGTGCAGTCGCCGACGGTGCCGTTCAAGCCGGTCTGGCCGCTGCCGGTTCTGTTGCTGGCCGCAGCGATCGCGCTGTGCCTGCTCCCGATCGCCGCCATCGTCGCGTTCGAAGTCGTGAAGGCCGCTGCGGTTCTTCCGCAGCCGGCCGTTGCCGGCACGCACGTGCCCGCGCGCGTCGAGGCAAAGCGGATGGACGACGTCGTCGCCGCCAGCCCGGTGGCAGAGCCTCCGCCCGCGAAGGCAGCGACGCCGCAGATTGTCATTGAACCTGAGCCCGCAAAAGCTCCGGCTGCTGCCCCCGTCGCGGCACCGGCTGAGCCGATGGTGGCGAAAACGGAATTCGTCGCGGCACGCGGCGCTGCCGAGGCCCTCGCCTCTAAAGTCGCCAACGGCTTCTTCGCCTCCAAGGCCGCTGCCGAACTGATGGCGACGAAGGTCGCTGCCGAGCTTGCTGCCACGCGCATGGCCGCCACGCCGGCGCGCGCGGAAAGCCGTGAGGCAGATACGGCTGTCGTGGTAGAGAACGAAGCAGAGCCGGCCACACCCGTCGCCGTCACACCGCCTGCCGCAGTGCCCACATTCTCGAAACCGGCTTACGCACCGGTGGCCGCAGTCGTTGCTGCTGCCCCTGTCGTACGCAACCCGGTACAGGCTGCGCTCTCGAGCGCCATGACCGCGCGCAAAGCGAACGGCTAAGACGCGATGACGGGCGCCCAAGACATCAGCGCGGGCGCCGGTCCATTCGACCCTCAGGTCTGGCAGGGCGTGCAGCAGAGCATCCTGCTGCCGATAGCCTGCGTCCTGGGCATGGTTCTGTGCATCGCGGGCAACTGGATGTTCCCCGGACTGGGGCTGGCCCTGTGCGTGCTGACCTGCGCCACCGTCGTGCTGTTGTCGCTGCCGCGATCGATCGAGCTCATCTTCTTCGCGTTCCTGTTTCAGAACGCGCTGATCGCCATCATCGGCGGCGTGGCCGGAACGTTCGATGGCGTGACGATCGCCAAGGCAAGTAATTTCCTGCTGTGCATGTGCCTGTGGGGCATGTGCTTCGTCATGTATCTGCGTCTCCCGGCTGACGCAGACGAGAAAGCCCTGCTTCGCACCATGTTCGTGGTGCTGGTGCTGATCGGCATTTATTTCATCATCGGCATCGCCCGGAATGGCGCTGGCGCCATCATCTACCTGCGCAACCTCATCATCCCGTTCGCCTGCCTTCACATCGCGCTGTGCGCGGCGCGCTACGGCGGCCGCGTCGCTCACTATCCAAGCTGGATCGCCGCGATCTTCATCGCTTACTGCTATCTGGAGATGGCGTTCGGCGCCGACTTCCTGCGTCTCATCAACGTCGAGATCGGAA
>JAKAXS010000277.1 GCA_021816505.1 Pseudomonadota bacterium | reverse complement strand
GCGCCGACACCAATTCAGAACGCGCAGCCTCAGGAGGAGTTCATGACCGCGTTTTCGAAACGACTTGGTGTGGCCGGACTGATTGTTGCGATGGCCGCTGTTCCCGCATTGGCCCAGTCCGGGGGCGGCGGCGGTGGCGGAGGTTCCGGCGGCGGCGGAAGTAGCGGAGGGGCCAGTTCTGGAGGCGCCGCCGGCGGAAGTGCCGGTGCGAGCCGCGGTTCCGCAGCAGGCGGAGCAGCAAGCACAGGATCGTCCAGTGCTGGATCGGTGAGCCCCGGACGTAGCGTCAATCCGGTGACGGGAGGCGCGGGCACGGCAGGTGCGACGTCGACAGGTCAGCGGCCGGTGCCGTCACTCGACAACAGTCAGCTTCGCAACGGCAGCACCGGGGCAGGCGCCGGGTCGGCAACAGGTCAGGCGGCGGGCTCTCGTGCGACTGCGCCGGGGACGACGGGCCCTGCGGGCTCGACGACTGCAACGCAGCCGGGCGGAAATCCGCAGAATTCCGAAGCGTTCGGCTCGCCGGCGACGACCGGCAACGACGCGCTTCGTAACAACACCGGCACCGCACGCGCTCCAACCGATGATCCCACTGGAGGCGTTCCCTCTGGCGGCGGACGTGCCGCAGGATCGGCTTCGGGAAACAGCACGGGCGAAAGCGGCACGGCTGATGCGTCCCAGGGCGCTTACGGCGCCAACATGGAAGAGTGCATGTCGGTGTGGGATCCCACCACGCATATGACCAAAGGTCAGTGGAAGGCGGCCTGCGAACGTACGACGACATCGCGTCGCTAGGTTGCGAGAATAGAAAAAGCCGCGGCTCGTACATGAGCCGCGGCTTTTGCTTGGTTCGAGAATTTCAGTTGGCCGCGCCGTTGGGAATGGGAACGCCCGGCGCCAGCTTGGCCCGGCGAATGGCGAGGTTCGTTTTCACGCTCGCCACGTTGGGGGCGGCGGTCAGTTCCTTCAGGATGAAGTCCTGGAACGCGGGCAGATCCGCCGCGACGCACTTCAGGATGTAGTCGGTCTCTCCCGAAAGCATGTACGCCTCGCGCACCAACGACCAGCCGAGAACGCGGTTCTCGAACGCGCGAAGATCATTCTCGGCCTGTGCATGCAAGCCGACCATGACGAACGCGGTCAGTTCGTATCCGAGCGCTTTCTCATCCAGCAGCGTGGTGTAGCCCGCAATCAGGCCCGCTTGTTCGAGCGCGCGCACGCGGCGCAAACAGGGCGGCGCTGAAAGACCAACACGGCTGGCGAGCGCCACATTGGTGATCGAGCCGTCTGTCTGTAGTTCTTTGATGATGCGCCAATCGACGGCGTCCAATCGAACCGGCATTCTGCTCCACTCGTATTTTTGCGGCGCCCTTCCAACGTGGAACGGGTGCCGTGCTGTGCGGTCTGTGTTAAACGGGCGAACTGATCGAACAGATGGCCCAGACGGCACGCAATATGATATCTATTCCGCCAGAGGAAACATTCGACGGCGTTACTTCGTTCCCTGAGGACGCGAGAAACTGTTGGATAATTTCCGATGGCAAAGCGGGCAATCTGACACAGTGCCTCGGAGTGGCAAATGCCCTCGGTTTGGCGCCGGAAATTAAGGAAATTAGGCCTCGGGGCCTTAGCCGGCTGATCGCGCCTTATGGGCCGGTCAGCGCGCGTGAGCGCTTCGGGCAGCCCGGATCGCAGTTCGCCGCGCCCTGGCCCGCTCTGGCGATTGCGTGCGGCAGATTGACGACGCCCTATATCAGAGCCATCCGCAAGGCGAGCAGGCTCAAAACGTTTACCGTAATCCTGTTGGATCCAAAAACCGGTGCCAATACGGCAGACCTGTTCTGGGTCCCTGAGCACGACAAGCGTCGCGGCGCCAATGTCATCACGACGCTGACGTCGCCTCATCGCTATGCTCCCGAGGTTATCGCGGAGCTGCGGAAGGTTATGCCGGACGATATCGCTGCGCTTTCTTCGCCGCGCGTGGCCGTGCTGATCGGTGGTCCGAACGGTGATTACACCTATGACGCGCAGGATCGCGAACGGCTCCTGCAACTGCTGCGTCAGCTCAGTGAGCAACGGGTCAGCTTGATGATCACCTGTTCGCGGCGCACACCGCCCGACCTCGTGGCGGAAATCGCGGTTGCGACACGCGGCTCGCCGTGCATCTTCTGGGAAGGCAGCGGCGCGAACCCTTATCCGCAGTTTCTCGCCCATGCGGATGCGTTCGTCGTCACGGCCGATAGTGTGAACATGGTCGGCGAAGCGTGTGCGACAGGCAAGCCCGTGCACGTGTTCTTTCCGAGCGGGGGATCGGCCAAGTTCGCGCGCTATCACAGCAGCCTTGCCGCGTATGGCGCCACGCGTCCGATTTCATCGGCGCAACAGATGCACGAGACGTGGACATACGCGCCGCTCTATTCGGCCACAGTCATTGCCGCCGAGATCGTGCGTCGCTACCAGCGCCGCCGTGCTCTGCTGGGAAGCCTCACGTGAGCGCCGCCACGATGCCGGCCGGAACAGCCGAAACCAGTGACCGCCAACTCAGGGCGGCGGGCACGGTCAGCCGAAGACCGGTCTCCGCCGCCTGGCGCGTCTGGCTCGCACTCGAGCTGCTGCTTCTGTTCGTGGCCGCGCCCATCGGCATGGAGATGCTGATCCATCAGCAGCGCATTCCGCTGTTCGTCGCGCTGCTGCCCGTGCTCGGAGTTGTTGTGTTGATGCTCGTGTTGGACCCGACGTTTCAGCTGCGCCGCGAATTGTCGCGCTGGTTTGGGTGGCGCACGGCGTTGACCATTTTGCTGATCTTCGTCGTCGGTGGCGCGGCCGTCACTTATTGGGTGAAGGTGACGCATCCCGGCTGGTTCATGGACATGCCGACGAACCGGCCAGAGACGTGGAAGCGGGTCATGCTGCTCTATCCGATCGGCTCGGTGCTGGCGCAGGAAATTATCTACCGAACCTTCTACTTCCATCGCTACGGTCCGCTGTTCGGCCGCTTCGCGTTGTTCGGGCTGCTGCTCAACGGCCCGCTTTTCGGGCTTGCGCACATCGTCGTCGGCACCCCGTTTGCGCTGATCTCCACGTGCTTTACGGGCCTGTTGTTTGCCGTGCGCTACCACACGGCCCGATCGTTCTGGGCCGTTTGGATCGAGCATGCGCTATGGGGCTGGCTCGTTTTCACCGTGGGGTTGAACCACTATTTCTTCACGGGAATCCCCAATCCTTGACCGCCGCGCAACAGCCGCGTTGAGTCCGCCCCGCTGATCCGCTAAAACGCGGCCAAATCCCTGAAACGCGCAAGATGAAGAGGCGCCGCAATGGCCGCAGCCCACCAGTACGTCTACCACATGCACAAGCTCTCCAAGACCTACCCGGGGGGCAAGCAGGTTCTGAAGGACATCTCGCTGTCCTTCCTGCCGGGCGCCAAGATTGGCGTCGTCGGTCTCAACGGCGCGGGCAAGTCGACGCTGTTGAAGATCATGGCTGGCACGGTTGACGATTTCCTCGGCGAGGCCAAGCCGGCCGACGGCGTGCGCGTCGGCTACCTTCCCCAGGAGCCGCAGCTCGATCCGAACAAGGACGTGCTCGGCAACGCCATGGAAGGCGTGGCGGAGAAGAAGGCCATTCTCGATCGCTACAATGAGATCGCCTCCAACTACTCGGAAGAGACCGCCGACGAGATGACGGCGCTGCAAGACCAGATCGACGCGCAGGATCTGTGGGACCTCGACACGCAGGTCGAGCAGGCGCTCGACGCGCTGCGCTGCCCGCCGGGCGATGCCAGCGTCGCCAACCTCTCAGGCGGCGAGAAGCGGCGCGTGGCGCTGACGCGCCTGCTGCTGTCGAAGCCGGACATCCTGCTGCTCGACGAGCCGACAAACCATCTCGACGCCGAAAGCGTCGCCTGGCTGGAGCGCTTCCTGAAGGAGTACACCGGCTGCGTGATCCTGGTGACCCACGACCGCTACTTCCTCGACAACCTCACCGACTGGACGCTCGAATTGGATCGCGGCCAGGGTGTTCCCTACAAGGGCAACTATTCGAGCTGGCTGGAACAGAAGGCCAAACGCGAGAAGGTCGAGAAGTCGGCTGAGGAAGGGCGCCAGAAGCAGATGGCGCGCGAACTCGAATGGATCCGCGCGTCGCCGAAAGCGCGCCAGGCGAAGTCGAAGGCCCGCGTCACGGCCTATGACAAGCTGGTGGAGCAGGCCGGCCGCGAGGACGTCGGCAAGGCATCCTTCTCGATCGCCCCGGGGCCGCGCCTGGGCGACATGGTGGTGGAGGCCGACGGTTTGCAGAAGGCCTTCGGCGATCGCCTGCTGATCGACGGCTTGTCGTTCAAGCTGCCGCCGGGCGGCATCGTGGGCGTCATCGGTCCCAACGGTGCGGGCAAGACGACGCTGTTCAAGATGCTGACCGGTTCGGAAAAGCCGGACGGCGGCTCGATCCGCCTCGGCGATACCGTCAAGCTCGCGTACGTCGATCAGAGCCGCGATCATCTCGACGACAAGAAAACCGTTTGGGAGGAGATCTCGGGCGGCAACGACATCATGAAGTTCGGCGAGAAGCGCGAGATGCCGAGCCGTGCCTATTGCGGCTGGTTCAACTTCAAGGGCACCGATCAGCAGAAGAAGGTCGGCCTGCTCTCGGGCGGCAGATCGG
>JAKAXS010000276.1 GCA_021816505.1 Pseudomonadota bacterium | reverse complement strand
AACGCTTGCTGCGGCTCGCGCTTTCCTGCCTAGCCGGAGTTGTGTTCGGTGCATCCGTCGCAACCGCAGACACGATCTTCGTCTCGAACGAGAAGGACAACACCATCACCGTGCTCGACAGCGAGACGTTGAAGGTGATCAAGACGATACCCACGGGCCTGCGGCCGCGCGGCATCATCATCACGCCGGACTTCAAGGAACTGCTGGTGTGCGCTGGCGACGACAACCGTCTCGACGTCATCGATACGGAGACGCTGGAAGTCACGCGCACGTTGCCGTCCGGTCCCGATCCGGAACTGCTGGATATCGATCCGGCCGGCGACCGCATCTACGTCGCCAACGAGGACGACAGCATCGTCACCGTGCTGCAGCGCGGGGACGGCAAGGTTCTGTCCGAGGTGCCGGTCGGCATCGAGCCGGAGGGCATGGCCGTCAGCCCCGACAACAAGATCACGGTCGCCACATCCGAGGCGACCAGCATGGCGCACGTGATCGACAACAAGACGTTCGAGGTCCTGGCCAACATCCTGGTGGATACGCGGCCACGCGAGGCGCGCTTCACGCGCGACGGCAAGCACGTGTGGGTCTCATCGGAGATCGGCGGCACCGTGTCTGTGATCGACGGAACCTCGCTGCAGCTGGTGAAGAAGTTCGGCTTCGAAATTCCCGGCGTCGATCCGGATCTCATCCAGCCGGTCGGCATTCGCTTCACGCTGGACGGCAGCAAGGCGTTCGTGGCGCTGAGCCACGCCAATCGCGTGGCGGTGATCGATACCGCGACGTACGAAGTGCAGCGCTACATCCTCGTCGGCCAGCGCCCCTGGCACATGCAGCTCGCGCCCGATGGCAAGAAGCTCTACGTGGCCAACGGCCTGACGAACGACATGACCGTCGTCGACGTCGAGACGTTCAAGCCGGAGAAATCCGTGCCGGTGGGACGCTTGCCCTGGGGCGTGGCGATCAAGCCGAAAACGCCGTGACGATTTGGATTGCGCCGGGTCCGCGGGTTCAATCGGCGTAGGTTGGGTCGAGCCCCCTTGTGAGACCCAACATGTTCCAGGTTGTGCCGCGAATTGTTGGGTCGCGCTGCGCTTGACCCAACCTACGGCGCATCGCATTCCCTCTCCCATCGCAAGTGCAGGGCGATGGGGAGCCAGCCCGCAATGACGTCGCGCTACTGCACCATCACGCGGCTGCCGTCTTCGGTCACGGCCTCGCCGGGTTTGATGTCGCCGCAGTCGTCGCCGAGGTGCTCGCCGGACTGGGTGATCTTGCGTTCGCGCGTCACCGGTTTGCCGGCCGGCGGCTGGGTGACGGTGGTCGAAACGATCTTCACCGAGAAGGCCTTCTTGAAATCGCCCGACATCTCCGTGCGGCTCGTCACGCGGTCGACCGCGTAGGCACACTCCGCGTCCACGATGGTCGTCTCGCCGTCCTTCTTGATGTCGTAACGCGAGCAGTTGGACTTGTGCTCGCTGGCGGCGGTGTCGGCCGTCGCCTTCTCCATTTCCGCGGTGATGCACATCGTCAGCGACTGCTTGATCGGCCCGCGCCCCTCGTCCATCTCGGTCGACAGCTTCCACTTGCCCGGCTGGCGCTGCGGCAGCCCGCCATCGGCCGCGCTGACCGGCAGCGGCAAAGCCAAAGCGAAAACGGCGAGAAGTGCGACGGGGAGTTTTTGCATCGATAACCTGCTGAAATGACACGGGCGCTTGAGCGGCAGACCGTATCGGAGCGTGCTTCTGGCGCAAGATATCCACGGCAAATCGGGAATATTTCCCAAGCATCGGGCCCGCGCGCGCGTATCCCATTGCCATAGCGAATGCTTTCACTCGATACTTGCTGCTCGCGTCCGCCAGGCCGCGGAGATTTTCGGGCAAGCGAATGCGCATTCGTACGCGAGCGATGGCCTTGAGTTTGGCGCTGCTGACCGGCGCCCTTCCCGCTTGGGCACAATCGTGGAGCGAGGAGAAGGCGCACCGGGCGCTGGCGATTGCCGAGCATTTCCTGCGGCCGCAGGGCTCGTCCCCCATTCGGCCGCCGGCGCTGAGCTTCGCCATCGGGCTGGACGGGAAACTGCTCTATTCGGGCGGCGTGGGATCTGCCGGTCTGGGACGGGCCGCGACCGCCGATACGGTCTATCGGATCGGCTCCGTGACGAAGCAGTTCACGGCGGCAGCGGTGCTGCGGATGATCGAGCAGGGGGCGACTGCGCCGCGTTCGCGCGCGCCGATCACGCTCGATACACGCATCGACGATATGTTCGAAGGCACGAGCGACTGGCAGGTGCAGGGACAGAACCCCATTACCCTGCGCACGCTGCTCAACATGACGTCGAACCTGCCGAACTTCACGCGCCGGCCTCCCGAGGATGTCGACCCCTGGGGCACCGTGCGGGCGGAGAAGCTTCTATCGGAGCTGAAGAAGCAGAAGCCGAGCGGCTGGCCCGGCACATTCGAGTACAGCAACACGAGCTACTTCATTCTGGCGGAGACGCTGCAGGCGGCGGAGTGGCCGGATCGCGCGCCGCACCCTTACGAACGCGTGCTGCAGAGCGAGATCTTCGATCGTGCCGGCATGGCATCGACCGACTTCACAGGCTATCGCGCCGACCGGATGGCGATACCCGCTTATCACAGACGGGCGGCGTTTTCGAACCGCGACTGGCTCAAGGGAAGCGGCGACGCCACCAGCACCGTCCACGACATCTTCGCGTGGAACGTCGCGTTGATGTCGGACCAGATCCTCTCGCGTGACATGCGCGAGGAAATGTTTCGCGAAGCCGGGCGCGTCACGCCGACTCTGTACTACGGCATGGGATGGTTCATCGACGAAGCGGACGGTTGGAAGCGCATGTTCCATTCCGGCTCTGTTCCGGGCTTCACGGCATTCAACTGCATCGTGCAGCGCAAGCTCGGAGGACGGTGGATCTCCATCACGCTGCTGACGAACTCGGACGGCGTGGAAGGCCTGGAAGAACTGGCCGCCGATCTGACGTACCTGGTCTCGACGGACTAATTGATAGCCGTCGGGCTATCGCGTGCATCGCGCTCCGTCAGATACGGGCAGCCCAGCGTCTTGCGGAAGGCGGCGACCAGTTCGTCCGACGTTTGCACGGAGATGTAGAGCCCGCCCGTCTTCTCCGGCAGACACTTCGATTGGTAGGCTTGGTCGCCCGTCCAGGAATAGTCTTTCACCCGGTAGCCGATGACGTGGACCGTCGTCTGCTTGCCCTCGCGCCGCAGGTCCTCGGCAAGCGTGCACGGCGCGCCGCCGCAGGTTTCCTCGCCGTCCGTGACGACGACGATGACCGCCGGCTTTTCCTTGAAGCGAAGCACGTGCGCCGCTTCGGAGACGGACGCCGTCAACGGCGTGCGGCCTGCCGGGTTGAGTTTCTTCACGGCGTCCATGATCGGGCCCGCGGCGTTGAAGGCCGGCTCGACATCGAGGTGGATGTTGTCGCACTTGTTGTAGGGACCGGGACCGTAGGTGATGAGGCCGATGCGGCGCGAAGGCGCCACTTCAGGCAGCACCTGGCCCAAGGCTGTCCGCACTTTCTCGATGCGCGTGACCATGGTGGTGATGCCGAGGCGATCGGTGCCGGCCATGGAGCCGGAGGCGTCGAAGACGATCATCGCATCGTCGTTGCAGGCGGCGGGCTGTTCGCCTGGCGTCGCCGCGCCGACCTCTGCCGCCGCCACGGCGACGGACATCGCCATCGCCGTCAGCCGCGCGGGCAGAGTATATCGATACGATGGTCTCACGTGCCGCTGTCGCCCTCCCCGCCTGAGAATGTCGCGTTCTCGGTATCCTTGGCCGTGACGGACAAACGATCAGCGATCGCAGTCGTGCCGTACGTAAAGCGGAAATTCGGGTTCTCCGAAATCGAGATGCCGCCCGTCATGGCGAACAGCAGTTTATCGCCCAGGCGAACTTCCACCTTGTCGACGTATCGCGCCGGCGTGAAGTTCTTGGTCTTGGCATCCATCTGCATGCCGGTGAAGTTCGGGTGGCGGATCATCACGGTGCCGTCGCGCCAGGTCTCGCCATGCAGCGCGCTGGCGCCGGACTTGACTTGCACCTTGCCCATGGTGGCGATGGCCTCATCGGGATCCTTCGAGGCGGCAGCTGAACAGCCGCCGGCACCCGCGACGAACTTGGAGATCATGAACAGCTCGCCGTCCGTCGTCTCCAGGATGGCGCGCACCTTGGAGAAGTTGTCGATACGCACGCGCGTCGACAACGTGCGTTCGCCCACGTTGAGCTGGCGATAGGCGTCCTCGAACGTGAAGGTGGCCGCCACCGGCGCCGGATTGCGGTCTATGACGAGCGTCAACACCTTCACCTTGCCGGCGATGGGCGCGGGGAAGCGGATGTCGATCGGAACGACGGACGCGTCGGCGGCCTGCGCGGGTGCGTAGAGCACGAACGGCGCGGCGCTTTCCTTGAGCGGCTTGTTGCCGAACAGCTCTTCGCGGATCAGCGGCCAGGGCTCCGATGCCGAGGCTGAGCCTGTGAATGTCATGGTGACGGCGAGGCAAGCCAGCGCCGATGCGGCGAAGCACCTGGGGGAGAACATGGATGAGATCCTCGGTTCTGCCAGGTGCTTGCGGGCCTGACATCAGTGATACGGAAATCTCCGTCGCATGGAGCGCAACAGTATAAGACGCAGCAATTGCGCACCC
>JAKAXS010000275.1 GCA_021816505.1 Pseudomonadota bacterium | reverse complement strand
CGTCCCACCACCCCGAAATCCGGATGTCATTTCAGAGGTTTGGGTCATGGACCGCATGGATCGGAATTGTTATGGGGGGAGTGACCATGGCGGTTCAGGCATAAACAAGCTCGGTGCCTGGCGCCGCGGCTCGGGCTTGGAAGTGATGTGCGCGGTCTGGTTCTGCCGGCATGAACTCCGGGCAGGTGCACGTTAGAAAATGGGACTCCCCTCGGCACAGAACCTTGCGGCGTTCCCCGAGCGCATCCTGGCGAGGATCTCGGCGCGCATGCTCGCGACGATCCTGGCGGAAGGACTGGTGCTCCTGGTCTTCGGCAGTCTTGCTTCGTTCTTTCTTTATGCGGATGCGCTGCACCAACTTTCGGCGGCCTATCAGGCCCGATACAAGTCATACATTCTTGCAGGAGAACTGCGGACGAGCTCTGACGACTTGACCACAACGGCCCGGTTGTACGTCGTCACAGGTAACCTGCAGTTCAGGCGGGAATACGACGAGATTCTTGCGATCCGTGACGGCAGGATGCCGCGCCCCCAACAGTACAACCGTATCTATTGGGACTTTATTTCCGCAGGAATGCCAAAGCCGCGGCCGGACGGAGCTGCGGAATCTTTCGAACAGCGCATTCGTAAAGCCGGCTTCAGCGGCGCGGAGTTTGCGATGCTGAAACAGGCGGAGGATCGCTCGAACGCGCTGGCGAAGCGTGAGGCCGTTGCGATGAACGCGGTGGTTGGCCTTTTCCCGGACAAGACGGGCGCGTTTACCATCCACGGCGCTCCGGATCAGGCGGCGGCGATTCGGATGATGTTTTCGCCCAACTATCTTAGGGCGAAGGCGGCCATCATGGAGCCGATCGACAAGTTCTTCAGCCTGATGGACAAACGGACGAAACTGGCGGTTGTCGAGGCAGCGGCCAACGTCACCCGCTATCGCCTGCTCACGATCGTGTTCCTGACGATGCTGGCCGTCGTTTCGCTGGGCTCGAGCTGGACGATGGTGCGCAGAAGGCAAGCTGTCGAAGAGAAGTGGACGAAGCCGGTGCTACGGTCCGGCTGGAGTGCGGTTCCCAACATCATCGTTGAGAAGCAGGCGGAGCTCGGGCTCGATCCGATCGACATGAATATCGTCATCCACCTGCTTTATGCGTGGGCAAGTGCGGACGAACTTCCGAGTCCGACCGTCGATAAGCTGGCAAAGGATATCGGCGTCAGTGCTCGTACGGTGCAGAAACATATAGGGGGTCTGCAAGAGTCCGGGCTGATTACGCGGGTCGAACGCCGCACCACACGGTTGGGAAGTGCGGCGAATTTGTATAGTCTCGATGGGCTGATTCAGGCCGCGAAACGCATCACCGATCCCGAGGCCATGCCGGATCTCGAAAGCGAGCGCCTTGCGGGGGAACCGGTCGAGGCGGAGCGACCCTATGTCCCGCCCCTCGACGTCTGGAGTCGTATCCTGAATCGATTGGGTATCCTGTAGCTTCGGCAATCGATCCGCCGCGCTGCGCACGCGGATGACCGTTCGGGCGGCGCCATCGACCCTGACCGCGCGATCTGCCCCGCCGCTCGGTCATCAACCCTGTCCCGTTGACGGCCGGGCTGGACAAAATGCCGTGCAGGAGGGGGACAGCGGTGGTTGCCGCGGGCGCGGACGATGCTCAAGGTTCGGAAGCGTTTGCCTGCGAGGTCATGACAACTTCGATGGCGTCGTAGCCCTTGATCCGATAGATGATCATGGAGATCAACCAGGCAGCGACGAAAGCACCAACAATAAGATAGCCGAGGATGCCGAAGTTGTCGTTGATGACGCCAATCGCCCCCCAGACGCCGCCTTGGCCCGAGAGGCCCAACTGGTTGCCGATCAGGCCCAACGTTTCGAAGCCACCGACAATAACCGCCACCAGCACGGAAACGGCGGTTATGGTGAGGTTGTAGTACAGTTTACGGATCGGCTTGATGAAGGCCCACTGGTAGGCACCGACCATCAGCATGCTGTCGCAGGTGTCGACAAGGGTCATGCCGGCGGTGAAAAGTGCCGGGAATAAGAGGATCATCCAGACTGACAGACCTTGGGCCGCCTGCGTCGCCGAAATGTCGAGCAGGCCGACTTCTGTTGCTGTATCGAATCCAAGTCCGAAGAGAATACCGAGCGGGTACATGTGCCAGCTCTTTTCCACCGCGCGGAAAAAACGGCGGAACAGGCGTCCCAGCAGCCCACGATTGGCAAGTGCGAGGTCAATATCTTCCTCAACGAGAACGCCGCCGGCCTTAACGCCCTGGAAGGCGCGGTATATCGTGATGAGAACAAGAACGTTCGCGGCGGCGATCCCGAAAAGAAACAGCGCCGAAACACTTGTCCCAACAATGGCGCCGATATTCTTCAGTGTACCGAAGTGGTTTCGCAAAGCGCTTGCCGTTGCCGCGAGAACAATCGACAGGGCGACAACGATGGTCGAATGGCCGAGCGAGAAGAAGAGGCCGACCGAAATCGGCCGCTTTCCCTCCTGCATCAGCTTTCGGGTGACGTTGTCGATGGCGGCGATATGATCTGCGTCAAAGGCATGACGCAGGCCAAAGGTGTAGGCGAGGGCCGCTGTACCGACGAGGACGGGGTACGCGCGAAACGCCACGAGCGCCCATAACCAGACCAAGCCGTTGGCGGCAAGCAACGCACCCAGAAGTCCCACCGACCGCAAACGCGTATCGCCGGTTTGCTGGAAGAGGGACGTCGAAATCGAGCTCATCGTGATATTTCCCGGGACATGTAATGCTCGAAGCATTGGGGGGGCATCGATGTCGTACGAAGTATGAACAATCAATCATACGTCTTATCGCGCGTCAAGCGTCTACGGATGCGCCGGGTACCCGGGAAGGCGGCCATGTCCCGAAGTGGGGGTCGAGAGGGCGGGCGGCGTCGCCCGCATCCCGACGATTCTGGTCGCCGCTGGAGGTAAGTTGCTCTAGAGCCTGATAGCTTCAGGATGGCGCATATCCGGAGTTGGCGAGGTAGTTTGCGCATTCTTGTGGTGTGAAGGCGTGGAGCAGAGTGCCGATGCTTTTCCAGGTTTCTTCGACCGATCTTGCATCGACTTTTCGGAGCATCGTCTTGAGCTTGGCGAAGGCCTGCTCGATGGGATTGAGGTCTGGGCTGTAGGACGGCAGGAAGATCAGCCGGGCACCGGCGGCGCGGATCGCACGGCGGACGGCTTGGCCTTTGTGGCTGCCGAGATTGTCGAGCACCACGATGTCGCCGGGCTTCAGCGTTGGAATAAGACACTGCTCGACCCACGCCAGGAAGCTGCGGCCGTTGATCGGACCGTCGAACACCAAGGGGGCACACAGCCCGTCGCAGCGCAGGCCGGCGATGAAGGTCATTGTCTTCCAGTGCCCGAAGGGGACCTTGGCGACCAGGCGCTGCCCGCGGGTGGACCAGCCACGCAGGCGGGTCATGTTGGTCTTGGCCCAGGTTTCATCGACAAAGACCAGGCGCCGAGGGTCAATCTTGTGTTGATGGCGCCGCCAGAAGGCGCGTTTGCGGGCCACGTCCGGGCGATCCTGTTCGGCGGCGTGCAGGCTTTTTTTTGAAGCTCCTGCCGGCGCGATGCACGATGTTCCACACCGCATAATAGCTCACCACGATCCCGCGCGCGCGCAGCTCCGACAGCAGCGCACGCAAGGTCAGGTCTGGCTTGGCTTCCAGTCGGGCAAGCATCCAGGACCGTTCCGCAGCCAACGAAAACGGACGCCTGCCACCCATCGCCAGGGCGGCCGGGCTGCCAGTATCAAGCTCGCGCCTGGTCCATCGGATCGACGTAGAAATCCCAATAGAGAAGTGCTTCGCCGCCTCGCGACTGTCCGTCGTCGAATGCTTTGAGACTGTGGCGGTCGGTTGCGAACGGAGGATCCGGCACATCTGGGTTGAACGTTATGCGGCCTGGTGGAGGTGGAGCAAGCGTCGCTGATGGATGGTGTCACGCTTGATGCGTTGTCGCTCGGCGAGGATGCCTGCAGCGCGGCCGCAGTAGACGTCAGCGGGCGTGAGGTTGCCGAGGCTCTCGTGGCAGCGCCGGTGGTTGTAGTGCTCGACGAAGGCGGCGACCTGGGCCTCGAGCTGGCCGGGCAGGTAGTAGTTCTCGAGCAGGATCCGGTTCTTCAGCGTCTGGTGCCAGCGCTCGATTTTTCCCTGCGTCTGCGGATGGCATGGCGCACCGCGGATGTGTTCGATCCGCTGAGCCGCGAGCCAGTCTGCGAGATCGCCCGCAATGTAGCACGGGCCATTGTCCGAGAGCAGCCGCGGCCGGTGGTGCACGCGCGCTGCCGTGCAGCCTGAGGCGGCAAGCGCCAGTTCCAGGGTGTCGGTGACGTCGCGCGCCGCCATTGTGGTGCACAGCTTCCAGGCGATGATGTAGCGGGAGAAGTCGTCGAGCACGGTGGAGAGATAGAACCAGCCCCAGCCGATCACCTTCAGGTAGGTAAAGTCGGTCTGCCAGAGCTGGTTCGGCGCGGTGGTCTTGCTGTGGAACGCCTCGGCCGCCTTGATGACGATGAAGGCCGGGCTGGTGATCAGGTCGTGCGCCTTGAGCAGGCGGTAGACCGAGGCCTCGGAGACGAAGTAGCGCTCGGTCTCGGTGAAGCGCACGGCCAGTTCGCGCGGCGACAGGTCCGGCTCGGCCAGCGCCAGGTCGACGATGC
>JAKAXS010000274.1 GCA_021816505.1 Pseudomonadota bacterium | reverse complement strand
GGGGCAGACGGCTCTGCCGGCCGAGCGCATCGCGCGGGCGCCGCATCTCAAGGCGGTATTCAACGTCGAGACCAATTTCCTTCCCAATGTCGATTATGCCGCCTGCGAGGCCCGTGGTATCCGGGTTCTGACGCCTGCCGGCGTATTCGCTTCCCCCGTCGCCGAGGCTGCGCTGGGCATGGCGATCGACCTCGCCAGGGGCATTACTGTCGCGGACCGGGATTTTCGGGCCGGGGGCGAACGCTATGGCCTCGCCGGCAACGAGGGCACGTTCCGCTTCGCCGGCTCGACGATCGGCATCATCGGGTTCGGCGACCTCGGCCGCGAACTGCGCCGCTTGGTGACCCCATTCGACAATCGAGTCCTCGTCTACGATCCATGGCTGCCGGCGGAACTCATTCGCCGCCATCGGGCGGAACCCGTATCTCTCGACGACCTACTGCGGCAGTCGCAGGCGATTTTCGTGTTCGCGGCGGCGACCAGCGAGAATGACGGCTTTATCGGCGTGCGGGAATTCGGACTAATCCAGCCCGGCGCAGCATTCCTGCTAATGAGCCGGGCGGATGTCGTCGATTTTCCAGCACTTCTCGAAGCGGTCGCAAACGGCCGGTTTCGCGCCGCTCTCGACGTGTTTCCCGAGGAACCCGTGCCACTCGACGCCGCATGGCGCGCCATGCCCGGCCTACTGCTTTCGGCGCACCGTGCCGGCGGGACGATCGACGCATTGCACGATATCGGCCGGATGGTCGCCGCCGATGCGGAGCTTATCCTGCGCGGCCTGCCGCCGCAGCTCTGCCGGCGCGCCGATCCGTCGACTGCCGGTCGCCTGCGTTCGAAACCGATCGTGGTCACGTAGGCGATGAACCGGCGCCGGCACCCCGACACGACACCCACGACGGTGACGGGAAGCTCGGCGGAGACACACCGCGCGCCGACTGTTCACGACGTGGCCACGCGGGCGGGGGTTGCCTCAGCGACCGTCTCGAACGTGCTGACCGGCCGCCGGCCGGTGCGGCCGGAATTGCGCGAGCGGGTCCACGCCGCGATTCTGGAGATCGGCTACCAGTCGAACCAGCTCGCCTCCAGCCTCCGCCTGCGGCGATCCAATACGATCGGCATCGTGGTGCCGGATCTCACCAATCCCTTCTTCGCCGCCCTCGTGCATCGCATTGAGGATCTGGCGGCGCGCGACGGCTACGACGTTCTGCTTGCCGGATCGAACGAGGATGAAACCCGCGAAGCGGCACGTTTGCAGACCCTGCTGGCGCGGCGGATCGACGGGCTGATCCTGGCCCCCGCCCGCGATGAACTGCCCGAAAGCTTCGCATCGCGCCCGGGCATGCCGCCGACCGTGCTGATGGATCGCGGCTTTGGCCATGCCGGGTTCGATACCGTCACCATCGACAACGCGGCGGCGACAAGCGCGGGATGCCGGCACCTCCTCGAACTCGGCCATCGCGACATCGCTCTTGTCGTCTCGTCCCTGTCGTTGGCGAACATGCGCGAACGAGCCACGGGATATCGGGAGACGCTGGCGGCGGTGGGACTTGGCGCAAGGGCGCTGGTGGTGGAAGCCGGCTTCGACGTCGACGCATGTCACGATGCCATCGTCGCCGCCCTGCGAGCGCCTTCGGCACCCACCGCGATCTTCGCCGCGAACTACGTCGCGACGCTGGGTTCGATGAAGGCGATCCGCGGCCTATCGCTCGATTTTCCCCGGCGGATTTCCCTGCTCGGCTTCGACGACACCGACTGGATGACCGTGTTGGAGCCACATCTGAGCGTCATCGAGCAACCCGTCGCATCGATCGCCGAGGCCAGCTGGCGCCTGCTGCGCATGCGGTTACGGACAAATGGAGAGGATCATGAACACCTCCGCCTGCCCTGCAACCTGGTCGTGCGCGCATCGACGCGCGCTCCATCCGGCGCCTTTCGTGCCGTCGACCGGGAGATGAGCGCACCGTGAGCATCTCACCCGAAGCCGCCGCCGGACCCGCGCCGAGGAGGCGCCTCGCGATAGGACGCGCCGTGTTCGGCCGCCCGGGGAGCATGCGCCGGCCGGTCGGCTTCCTGCTGGCGAGTTGCATCGTCGCCAGCCTGCTCTCGCCGGCATTTCTTTCGGTTCGCAATTTCGGAGCGATCCTGACCAGTTCGAGCTTCCTCGTCGTCGCCGCGGTCGGCGAGGCGTTCGTCATCATGCTGGGCATGATCGATCTTGGGCTCGAAAGTGTGCTCGCCGCCGGCGGAATGTTTGCTGCTTGGCTCACCGTGTTCCACGGTGTCCCCGCCGCTCCGGCAGTGCTGCTCGCGCTCTGCGCGGGCGCAGGCACGGGTGCCGCCGTAGGCCTCCTGGTGACACGCGGCCGGATACCATCCTTCATCGTAACACTCAGCACATATTGGGGCATCCGCGGCGTCGCACTGCTGTTCAACGGCGGCAACTACATCAGCCCCGATTCGACGACGCCACCACATCCCTTCGGTTTCGGCGGTCTGGCCACTAATGTCGGCGGCGTGTCGACGCTGATCCTAATCGCCGTCGCCGTCGTGGCGCTCGGTCAGATCGCGATTTCGTTCACGCCGATCGGCAGCTGGGTCAAGACGGTTGGCTCCAACGAGAATGCGGCCCGCTCGGTTGGCCTTTCGGCCGATGCGATCAAGGTAGCCGTCTTCAGCGTTTCGGGATTGCTCGCGGCACTTGGCGGCGTCATGGTCACCGCTTGGCAGCATTCGATTTATCCCCTGACTGGCCAGGGTGACTCGTTAGAAGCGATAGCCGGCGTCATCCTCGGCGGCATCCCGTTCACCGGCGGCCGCGGCAGCATCGTCGGCGCAGCCCTCGGTGTACTGGTGATCGGGGTGATCAACGACGTGATTGTTTTGATCGGCCTGCCCGCACGGTATCAATATATTTTTGTTGCCTGCGTGCTTATCCTCGCCGGGTTGCAAGCTCGTGGCGGCCGGTGGGTCAAATGACCGACGCCAGATATCCCCGATCCCGGCTTGTCAAAGAGTGCTCGCCACGGCCGCAGGCACTCTTGGCAACGCTGGTTGTGCGAGCCGTTGCTCGTCACACGGAGAATGCGGCCGGAAAACAAACATCACTTTGAATAAGGGAGAGAAACAGTGAATAATTTCTTGAAGGCATGCACCTTCGCGGGCATGACCGCGATCGCGGTGAGCGCCCTGACCGGCAGCGCCGTCGCCGCCAAACCAAAGAACGTCTACTTCATCTTCACGGGTTATGCCTATCCGTATTTTGCGCCGATGGCCGAAGCGGTGAAGCAGGCAGCCGCTCATTACCCTGACATGCACATTAAGATTGTGAATGCCGATAATAACGCTTCACAAGAAATCACCGATATCAAGGAGGCGGTGGCTGCTGGGGCGCAGGGAATCATTCTCAATACGATCCAGGAATCGGTGACTTTCGCGGCGAAGCAGGCAATGCAGCAGGGCGTGCCGGTGGTGACAATTGATCGAGACGTGAGCAATCCCTCCGCACGCGTGGTCTTTATCGGCGACAGTGACGTGACACTCGGACGTGAGGAAACAGCCTACGGCATCAAGACGCTGGAGAAAATGAACGTGCCGAAGCCCTGGCACGTGGCCGTGCTGCAAGGCACGCTCGGTGCTAGCGTGTCTATCGACCGTCTAAAAGGTGCGATGGACGTCCTGCAGCCGCTGGTGAAGAGCGGTGCCGTGAAGATCGTTCTTAACCAGTCGGCCGATTTCGCGACGAACGAGGCGCAATCCATAATGTCGACCGAGTTGGCGAAGACCGGGAATATCCAGCTCGTGGTCTGCGCCAACGACGCGATGGCCTTGGGCGCGATCAACGCGCTGAAGGCGCATGGCATCGCCTCTGGTAGCAAGACACTCGTGGTTGGCGCCGACGCGCAGCCCGAAAGCCTCGATGCGGTGCGCGAAGGCACCCAACTCGACACCGTCACCCATTCGCCATTCGTCGAGGCGTATTGGGCTGTCGAGGCCATGCAGAACTACCTGTTCGGCAAGGTGAAGCCGCCGGCCGCGAAGTTCCCGCAGGGCAAAGTGATTATCCCGATGACGCTGGTGACGAAGGCAAATGTCGCGAAGATCGCTGCATGGGGGACGCCGCAGGAGATCCCGCCGCTGCCCTATGGCAAGTCGCGGGCCTTTAAGGTCGTTCCCGCGCAATGACCGCAACCCCGTACGCCGGAACGGAGAAGGCCCGCGTCCCCCTGCTGTCGGCGCGTGGCATCGTCAAGAACTTCGGGCCAGTGCGCGCGGTAGATGACGTCGATCTCGACGTTTACGAGCGCGAGGTGGTCGGGATCATCGGCGACAACGGGGCGGGAAAGTCAACGTTTCTCTCGTTGCTAACCGGGTTCAACCGACTCGATGCCGGGCGGCTATTCTATCGCGGCCGTCCGGTCACCGTGCGATCTCCCCATACGGCCAGGCGAGACCTGAAGATCGAGATGATCTATCAGCGACTCGAACTCGCGCCGGATCTGACCGTGTGGGAGAATCTCTTTCTCGGCGAGGAAGTGCGGCGATTCGGCGTGTTCTCCCGAAGCGCGCGGATGCGGGCGCGGGCGCGGGATGTTCTGCGGGAAATGAATACCAAAATCCGGGCGACGGACATCGTCGGCGAACTTTCGGGCGGCGAGCAACAGGTGGTGGCGATCGCGCGAGCAATTCTGTTCGACCGCGAGGTTATCATCATGGACGAACCAACGGCGG
>JAKAXS010000273.1 GCA_021816505.1 Pseudomonadota bacterium | reverse complement strand
GAGGTTTAGGCGACGGATTTCGAGGTTGATGTCGGCAATGGGTGGAAACGCCCCGGCCCGGTCGACGTCGGCCTTGATGTTGATGGGCTTCAGACGCTCCGGAAAGCAGCCAGTCTCCGTGGTGCCGTAGTACTTCTCGATATGGCGGCGAGAGCGGGCGATGGTGAGTAGGTCGAGGAGAGTGAAGTAGTCGAAGCCCAGCATCTCAATTAGTCGCGAGGGCGAGCGATCAGTCTCGTCGAGATCGAGCCAGCGGTTAAACTGCTTCTGGGCCAGCCGCGTGGTAGCGTCAATGCTGCCGATCCCGTAGTCGATCAGTGCCGTATCGTCGCCTTCCGTCGCGAAGGCGATCTGGTTGCGCAGATCCGCCAGACGATTGTTGACTGGCGTGGCCGACAGCATGAGCACCCGTGTCTTGACGCCCTCACGGATGATCTTTCGCATCAGCCGGTCATATCGTGTTTCGCCGCCCGCCTGAGGCGTCTTCTTGTTTCTAAAGTTGTGCGACTCGTCGATCACGACAAGGTCGTAGTTGCCCCAGTTCACGTGGGCGAGGTCGATGTCTCCCGAGACGCCGCCGTCGCGGGACAAGTCGGTGTGATTCAGGACGTCATAGTTGAAGCGGTCGGCAGCCAGGACGTTGCGGCGGTCATTGGCCTTGTAGAGCGTCCAGTTATCGCGCAGGCGCTTTGGGCAGAGTAGTAGCACCCGGTCGTTGCGCAGTTCGTGGTACTTGATGATAGCGAGCGCTTCAAAGGTCTTTCCGAGGCCGACGCTGTCGGCGATGATGCACCCACCGAAGCGATTGAGTTTGTCGATGGCGCCGACAACTCCATCGCGCTGGAACTTGTAAAGCTTCTTCCAGACGACCGTATTGCGGATACCAGTGGCGGACTTGACAATCTTTTCTTCGTCGAGCTCATCGCCACGGCTTGCGAATAGATAGTGGAGGATGAGTGCGTAGACGAGGTGCGGATCGCGAGGGCGCGCGATCTGATTGAGCGCTTCGATGACCGCGGCCTTGGCGCCAAGCTCGTTCGGCAGGCTTGCCCATTGCGTATCGAACCAACGACTCAATAGCACGGCTTCCTCAGGTGCCTCGGACGCCTGGATCAGGCTGAGCGGGTTGCCCGGAGTTAGACCGAGGCCGTCTGTGGTTAGCGCGAGGGAACCTACGAACGCTTGTACGGGGCGGCCGCGTTCGTCGCGCAGGACGATTGCTCCCTGCGGCACGCCAGCTCCCGCAAACCGGACCTCCGCCTTCTCGGTCAACCAGTCGCGCATGTCGCCCGCGAGCCAGCGGGATTGCATTTGATTACGCATCGAGCGATCCACGGCCGAGCCAAGGAGCGACAGCGTCGTCAGATCTGCAGGCAGGACGACCCGGCAATGCTCGGCGCGACGGATCTCGGGTAGTAAATGCGCACGGGCGAAGATGGAAACGGCCGTCGTGACCACATCGAGTTTCCGGCCGTCGACGAGCATTGGCCGGAGCAGATCCGCGACGCGGTCACTGCCTGTGTTGCGAATCAGCTTCATTAGGCCATGATTTCCGGGAGGGAGAGAGTGAGTGCACGAAATCCTACGTTGCTTACCGACGACACCATGTGTGACTTCGCCGCGAACGCTCTTGCTGGAGTTCCTGTTGGGGGGTTCTCGCCATCATATCTCTCGTTGCGCCGGTGCCGGGGCGCGGCCAAGCTGCGCCGTGATCGCTGTACGTCGCGCTTCTCGCAGGTGCGGAACGCGTCGTGCCATCTCCGCCATCTCATGGCCCCGTCGAACACGCCGCAAAGGAAGACCGTAAGACCCGCTTCGCGGGCGCCCCGGTCGCGAATGTCCTGCAGCCGCTCGTGGTATGCCAGCCGGCGCTGCGTCAAGCAGGGTGACCAGTGCAGCACGGGTTTGTGCAGTAGGCCGCGCTCGGTCAGGAGAAACGCAATTGGCAAGTCGGCCCACGCGCCCATTGCCGTCGGGGAATGGGGGGATGGTCTCGAATTTCACGTGTGTGACCACAATTTTCACCAGCACCTGCAGCTGGTCGAGCGCATGCAAGAACGTCTCGAGGTCTGCCAGCGCCGCCGGCACCGCTGCGTACGTGGGCGGCACACAGGCTGCGGTGTTGTGCTTGCAGCCTGGCCCGGCCATTGGACCGAAATGCTTCGCATCAGGATTACAGCGACGCGGCATCTACCCGCAGCTCCCGTGAGAGCATGTCCAGGTCTTCGCGCTTCAGAAGTCCCTGCTATGTAGCCATGTTCTTCTTCGAGAACCATCGCCTTTGTTCGGTATCAGCTTCGTCGTTCGTCTTTCGCAACAGACACTCCTGAATTTTTCATTTTGGCCCAAATGCGTGTCCATGAGAATTCTTTGCTTGGGGGGCACGCATGAACCGTCGCACCTCAATTTCCGGTAATCTATATTCCGTTTTAGACGTAAAATCAATCACTTACTTTACTTTTTGGAATTCCATGATCACCTGTTTTGGCGAATTCACGCCAGAGCTTCATGGCACGCCCATAGAGCCTGTAATCAGCGCAACCCTTGCACTTAGAGATCCGCGCGAGGGCGCTCAGTTACAAGTTTATAGCGATCACGCGTAGGACTCCGTGTCGGTGAAATTGATCTGTAGATACTGTATATTAATACTGTGGTAAGCAGATAGTTACGCCCATGAGTGATCTGGTTTCGCAAGCCGCCAGCCCTGATTTCGAGGCTCGCGCTATCCAGCCTGCACGAGAGCTCGGGGCTTACGAAGCCCTGTGGGCTCAGGAAGGTGCGTCCTTCAAGAAGCTCGCAGATATGTTCCGGGCACATCCCGGTTCAGTGCCGTCAGATTTTGTATCTAGGGCTGACGCGGAGCAGTACGCCCGACTGGCGCTGGGGGCCATCCGGGAGAAACGCATCGAACACTTCGGAATCCGAGTCCACGGCGGAGGAGAATACCCAGAGAAGCTTCGCGACGCGCAACACCCGATCGAGCTGCTCTACTTTCAAGGTAACTGGGATCTGACCAGTTCACGTTGCGTAGCGATTGTTGGGACCCGCAAACCGAGCGAGGAAGGTGCGCGTCGAGCGGCGAAACTAGCCCGCAATTTCGTGGCCGCTGGCTTCACGATTGTTTCAGGATTGGCGCAGGGTATCGATACAGTTGCTCATACGACTGCCATCGAAGCCGGCGGACAAACCATTGCCGTATTGGGCACGCCGATTACTGAGTACTACCCACCTGAGAATAAGACGCTCCAGAAGCGCATCGCCGACGAGTACTTGGTCATCAGCCAGGTACCTATCGTTCGTTACTCCCGTCAGACATTCCGCGGCAACCGTTTCTTCTTCCCGGAGCGCAACGTGACCATGTCGGCGCTCACTGGTGCGACTGTAATCGTAGAGGCGGGCGAAACCTCGGGGACTCTGGTTCAGGCGCGCCACGCTCTCCAGCAGCAGCGCAAACTGTTCATCCTGGATAGCTGCTTCCGAAATCCGGAATTGAGATGGCCGGCGAAGTATCTGGAGCGCGGTGCAATTCGTGTCACCGATTTTGAAGAGGTGATGCGTCACCTTGCTTCCTGACCGACTGACCCTGATCGACGATACTATCCGGGCAGATCATGCTTATCTTGAGCGGGGTGACCGCTGCTACTTCTTCGGCGAATATTTCGCTGGCCAAAGCTTTAAGGGCGGCCCAACAAATCAGCTCATATTCAACTTCAAGTGCAAACCCACGGTCGCCGCCATAAACCCCGCCCGCGCTGGTTACAAAGATCGCGCAATCAAGACTATTGCAGCGGGACTCCGCAAAGCAATCAGTCAGCGAAACGCGGAACAATATACTTGGATCCCCATTCCACCCTCGAAAGCAATTGGCGAGCCAGACTACGACGACCGGATGCTCCGCACCCTCCACCTTGCGTTTAGCGACTACAACACTGACATCCGCTCTCTGCTCCGCCAAGCCAGCAGCACCACGCCAGATCACGAACAAGAGGAACGCCTTACGCCCGATGCACTTCGCGCGGTACTTGAAGTTGACATGGCTACTCTACAGTCAGCACCAGTGCGATCCGGCATTATCCTGGTAGATGATGTCTTGACAACAGGAAAGCACTTCAAGGCGTCTGAGGTTCACCTCCGTCGCGTGATCCCAAACACGCCCATAGCCGGGGTTTTCATAGCGCGTTGCATTCACCGAAGCCCTTTTGAAGAATTTGAGACGAATCCCTGATCCTTTTTGGCGTACAAATCGGTACACGCGCGGCCTCTACCTCACCCATCACCCCGGGGATCAGCGCCAGCCGCAGACGCGCAAACTCCTTTTGCACCACCAAACGGTGCCTTAACATGCCGAAAAATCCAAGGCCAATGCATCACAGCGCACCTTGGCAAAGGCAACAACGTAAATTCACTTGTCCGCCGCCAACGCATTACGCCCAAGATCTCGGCAAATGGGTTCCGTCGGAGGCGCTGATGGCAAGACTAAGCTCAGCACAGGCCGCTTAGCGGCCGGGCCCCTCTCTTGTGCGTGGACCATGAACGTGCGCGCGGCGGTCCCGCAGGATCCGCTCCCTTTCGATCATCGGGACACGCATCTGGTCTGCAAATCGCTCCACTTTCTCGGCCAGATCTCGCTGGCCCTCGCGGATCAGGGTGTCGCTCACTGCTCGCCACGCACGCTGAACGTTTCGGTAGGTGGCGGCAGCCTTGGAGTTGTCCGGTTCGATTGGCGTTGTACCTGTAACCAGCTCCTGCG
>JAKAXS010000272.1 GCA_021816505.1 Pseudomonadota bacterium | reverse complement strand
CCCGAATGATTGCCTGGTGTGCCTGAGTGTGCCGATCGCGCGCTTGGCACGTCTGCCGCTGCTGACTATATCAGGACCCTGATGACCGTTCCCGCACCGCCCGCCACCGCATTGCGCAGCATGCCTGCGCCTTCCGCGACCGCCGACAAAAAAGACCCAGCAGATCATTGGGTTGTGCTGCGCGGCCTTGCGCCCTTCGTGTGGCCGGAGGGCCGGCCGGATCTGCGCGCGCGGGTCGCGGGCGCCTTCGTGATCCTTGTGATCGCCAAGCTGATCACCATCTCCACGCCCGTCCTGTTCAAGTGGGCCACCGACGCGTTGACCGCCGCCCAGGGTGCAGCGGCGGCAACGGTCAACTCGGTTTCGCCCGCGGCGGTCGCCATGGGCGCCGGGGCGCTCATTCTGGCTTACGGCATCGCCCGCGTCGTCATGATGGGCCTCAACCAGGTGCGCGACGTTCTATTCGTGTCCGTCGGCCAGAATGCCGTGCGCGCGCTCAACAAGCGCACGTTCGAGCATCTGCACCGGCTGTCGCTGCGCTTCCATCTGGAACGCCGAACCGGCGGGCTGTCGCGCGTCATCGAGCGCGGCACGCGCGGCATCGACCTCATCCTGCGCATGGGCGTGATGAACCTCATCCCCACGGCGCTCGAGCTGCTGCTCGCGTGCGCATTGCTGTTCTACTATTTCGACGCGATCTACGTGGGCATCCTGCTCGGCACCATCGCGGCCTACATGTGGTTCACGTTCTGGGCCAGCGAGAAGCGCATCGCCATCCGCCGCGAGATGAACGAGAGCGACAACGACGCCTCGACCAAGGCCATCGATAGTCTCCTGAACTTCGAGACCGTGAAGTACTTCGGCAACGAGGAGGCGGAGGCCGCGCGTTTCGATCGCTCGATGTCCCGATACGAGGCGGCCGCCATCCGCACGTACACATCGCTCGGAACGCTCAACTTCGGGCAGGCGCTGATCTTCACGGCCGGCATGACGCTGGTGATGTGGCTTGCCGCGCGCGACGTCGTCGGCGGCTCGCACACGGTCGGCGACTTCGTGATGATCAACGCCATGATGATCCAGCTCTACATGCCGCTGAACTTCCTCGGCATGGTCTATCGCGACATCAAGCAAGGCCTCGTCGACCTGGAGACGATGTTCACGCTGCTGGGCGAACAGCCGGAGATTCCCGACCGGCCGGGCGCCAAGCCGCTGCAGGTTTCGCGCGGCGTCGTGCGCTTCGACAATGTCTCGTTCTTCTACGAGCCGGAGCGGCCGATCCTGCACAACGTGTCGTTCGAAGTCCCGGCCGGCAAGATGGTGGCCATCGTCGGCCCGTCGGGTGCGGGCAAATCGACGATCAGCCGCATCCTGTTTCGCTTCTACGACATTCAATCCGGCCGCGTGACGGTCGACGATCAAGATATCCGCGACGTGACGCAGAAGAGCCTGCGCGAAGCCATCGGCGTCGTGCCGCAGGACACGGTGCTGTTCAACGACACGATCGCCTACAACATTCGCTACGGCCGCATGGACGCGACCGAGGATGAGGTGATCGCAGCGGCGAAGCTCGCGCAGATCGACCGCTTCATCCAGGACCTGCCGCAGGGCTACGACACGATGGTGGGAGAGCGCGGCCTGAAGCTATCCGGCGGCGAGAAGCAGCGCGTCGCCATCGCCCGCACCATTCTCAAGGGACCGCCGATCCTGATGCTGGACGAGGCGACGAGCGCGCTCGACAGCCACACAGAAAAGGAAATCCAGGACGCGCTGGATCGCGTGGCGCGCGACCGCACCACGCTCGTCATCGCCCATCGCCTCTCGACGATCGTGCACGCCGACCAGATCATCGTGCTGGAGAAAGGGCGGCTCGTGGAGCAGGGCACGCATGCCGAGCTGATCGCGAAGAACGGCCTCTACGCCAGCCTCTGGTCGCGGCAGCGTCAGGCCGAAAAGGCGCGCGAGGAACTTGCGCACGCGTTGGAAGAGGCGGAGCGGGCGGGCGCATTGCGGCCCGCGCCGCCTGTTCGCTGAATCCTAATCCGCGCTACGCCGCCCGCACACCGGGCTAGGTACAGGTGCAGGCAACGCAGCACGGAATGCCTTGCGAGGACGCGGGGCTTACGGCGCCACCTGCGTGAACAGCTCCTCGAAATTCGTTGCCGGCGGCGGCCGGCGCCTTGAACGCCTTGGCGGCATCCAGGTTGGCCGGCTTGCCGACCTGGATCAGTGCCACCATGCCCATGGCGTAATGCGGCATGCACTTCACGCCGTAGACGCCTTCCCTATCGACCTTCAGCGTCACTTCCTGGTTGATGTTGCCCTTGAACTTCTCCGCGCCCTCCGGCCACATCTCGGGGATCGATTCCGCGTTGTGCGACTTGTCGGTCGGCACGAACTTGATTGTGTCTCCCGGCGCCGCCTTGGTGAAGGCCGGCTCGAACTGCATGAACTTGTTGCCCGATTTATTGACCATCTTCACAACATGCTCGGCCGCTTCGGCGGCGCTCGTCATCAGTCCGCAGGTCGCGGCCACGGCCAAAATCATCCGGATCAATCGCAGCATCTTATTCCTCCGCCTATTTATCATGACGGCAGAAGTAAAGATAAAGGCCGCGCTGTCAAGAGCGATCCGTTCACGCTGATGTGTGAGACTTTCCTGAGCGCGCGGGAGATTTGCCATATGCTGACTGCGGATTGAGCTTGGATTGAGAATGCCGCGCTTCGAACAAGTTCTCGAACTGCTGCTCCGCGGGGTGCGCCTTGGCGGACGCGCGCTCGTTGTGATGCTCAGCGGCGTCGTGCAGATCGTCGCCGCGCTGCTTCTGCTGTTCGAGGAGTGGGGCTGGCGTCCGCTGGCCGACGCGATCGCGCGGCTTTCCCGCTTCCGGCTGTGGGCACGGGCGGAACTCGCCATCGCCGGCCTGCCGCCCTATCCGGCGTTCGCGGTGATCGCCCTGCCGTCCACGCTTCTCTTCCCGCTCAAGTTCGTCGCGATCTGGCTTGTCGCCAACGGTTACTTGGTCACGGCGGCCGCGCTGTTCGTCGGCGCGAAGATCGTGTCGACCGCGCTGATTGCCCGCATCTTCATGCTGGTCAAGCCGGCGCTGATGCAGCTCGGCTGGTTCGCCGCGATCTACAATCGCGTCGTGCCCTGGAAGGAGGCGATCTTCGCCCACATCCGCGCGACCTGGGTCTGGCGCTATGGCCGCATGCTCAAGTCGGTCGTCCGCCACGAAGCGCGGCAGGCGTGGACGCGTTGGCGCCCCGCAATCGTCGCGGCAACGGCCGCCGCCCGGTTGCAGCTCGCCGCGCTGGCTCACCGCATCCGCACGCACATCGCGCGGATCAAAGAATAAAGTCGGAGCGCGCGTAGCCCTGCAGATAGAGCAGCGCGGTCAGGTCGCCGTGCACGATCGAGATCGCCGCCTGCTCGGCCACGATAGGCTTCGCCCGGAACGCGACGCCCAGCCCGGCGCCGGCCAGCATGTCCAGGTCGTTGGCGCCGTCTCCCACGGCCACCGTCTGCGCGAGCGCAATCGATTGTTCTCCGGCGAGCCGCTCCAGCGCGGCGCGCTTGGCCTCGCGGCCCAGGATCGGCTCGCGCACCGTGCCGGTGATCCGCCCCTCCTCCACCTCGAGCAGATTGGCCTGCTGCGTATCGAAGCCCAGCCGCGAGGCCACCCGCTCCGTGAAGAAGCTGAATCCGCCCGAGACCAGCGCACAACGTGCGCCATTGGCCTGCATCGTGGCGATCAACGCCGGCGCCCCCGGCATCAGCGTGACGCGCTCGTCGTAGATCTCCTGCAGGATGCGCGCGTCCAGCCCCGCCAGAAGTCCGACGCGCTCGCGCAAGGCGGCCGCGAAATCCAGCTCGCCACGCATCGCCCGCTCGGTGATGCCGGCGATGCGTTCGCGCACGCCGGCATACTCGGCCAGTTCGTCCAGGCACTCCTGAACGATGATGGTCGATTCCATGTCGGCCACCAGCAACGACCGGCGCGCCTCGGCCCGCGCGACGGACACGACATTCACGTCGACCGGCAGGCCGTCCAGCAGCGCGCGCACATCGGAAGCGGAGGGTAGGGGAGGCCCATCGCACGCAAGCCAGCACGCTTCCTTCGGTGCCAGCCAGTCCACTGTCGCAGCGATGCTGGCGGCGAGCGTCTCCACCCTGGCGGGGTCCAGAGCGCCCGCGCCCGGCGGACTGGTCAGAACGATTGCATGGGCGGACATCGAACCTCGCGTGGCGCGCACATTTGGAGTAAGGGCAGCGCATGACAGACCAGCGCGCCATCCTCATCGCAGGTCCGACTGCCAGCGGCAAGTCGGCTCTCGCGCTGCGCCTGGCGGAAGAAACCGGCGGCACGGTCATCAATGCCGACAGCATGCAGGTCTATCGCGAACTGCGCATCCTCACCGCGCGCCCGTCCGCACAGGATGAAGCGCGCGTGCCGCATCTGCTCTATGGCCACGTCGCCGGATGCGAAGCGTATTCGGCCGGCCGGTACGCACGCGAGGCCGCCACCGCGATCGCGCAGGCCCGCGCCATGGGCCGCCGTCCTATTGTCGTGGGCGGCACGGGACTCTATTTCCGCGCGCTGCTCGATGGCCTGTCGCCCATCCCGGAGATCCCCGACGAGATCCGCGAGCGATGGCGCGGCGAGGCACAGCGCGTGTCGAGTGCAGACCTGCACAAACAGCTTGCCGGGCGCGATGCCGAAATGGCGCGACGGCTTCCTCCCGCCGACCGGCAACGAGTTCG
>JAKAXS010000271.1 GCA_021816505.1 Pseudomonadota bacterium | reverse complement strand
CGATCTCGACTACCTGGTCAAACCATTCGCGATCTCGGAATTGATGGCGCGCGTAAACGCGCTGGCCCGGCGCCCTCCGATGCGAGCCGAGAGTGATGTTCTACGCGCCGGAGACCTTGAGATGGACGTCGCCAAGCGCTACGTCGCGCGTGGTGGAGAACGCATCGATCTGCAGCCCAAGGAACTCGTGTTGCTGGAGGTTCTGATGCGCAACAAGGGCCGCGTCGTTACGCGAAACATGCTTCTGGAGCGAGTTTGGGGTTTCCATTTCGATCCGAAGTCCAGCATCGTCGAAACGCACATTTCGCGGCTTCGGGCCAAGATCGACAAGCCGTTCGCAACGTCGCTGATCCAGACCGTCCGCGGCAGCGGCTACAGCGTCACCGATGGCATCTAATTTATTCAAACGGGCACAGGTCAGGGCGGCGCTCGTTTTTACGCTGCTCTTTACCGTCTGTGTCGTGCTGCTCTTTTCCGCACTGATCTACAGCCTGACCGGCGAACTCGAAGACGGCATAAAGCTACGCGCGGAACGCACACGCGACGCCCTGGTGGCCGTAGACAAGCGCTTCGGCTTCGACGAACTCGTGAACGTCGTGACCGAGGAAGCGGAGTCCCTGCGCGACACCGACAACATCTTCGCCCTGATTGGCCACGACGGCGTGATCTACGCCGGGAACGTGCGGAATGTGGCCCCCTTCGACGATTGGCAGGTGCTGAGCCGGACATCGCTTCCCGACATCCGCCGCGAGGGCTTCATCCAGGACAAGTTTTACGCGATTTGGACGCCGGTCTCGAAAGGCCGTCTCCTCGTCGGACGCAGCGACCGCGAGGAACGCCAATCGCGGTTGCTGCTTTTCCGCAGTCTCGCGTGGGGCCTGCTGGCAACAAGCGTCCTGGCGGTCGGCGCCAGTATCTATCTCGCGCGCGGAACACAACGCCGGATCAACGCCATTGCTGAAACGCTCTCCAGCGTCGCGTCCGGTCAACTGGACCGGCGCGTACCGGTGCGCGGCTCAGGCGACGATCTCGACGAAGTCTCCGTCAACCTGAATTCGATGCTGACGCAGATGCAGCGGCTCGTCGAGAACGTCAACCAGGTGACGACGGATATCGCCCACGATCTGAAGAAACCGATGATGCGTCTGCGACAGCGGCTGGAGACGATGCGCGACAGCACCGATCTCAATGCGGAAATGGCCGAACGCGTGGACGAGTCCCTCAGTGCGGTCGACAGCATCGTGGCAACCTTCGAGGCGCTGTTGAGCATTGGCCAGCTGCAGGCCGGAGAACGGCGATCGCGCTTCAGTTCGGTCGACTTGACCGCCCTCCTGGCCGATGTCGCGGACGCCTATGAACCGGTCGTCCAGGATGCCGGCTTCACGCTGACCACGAGCGCCGCTCCGGACTCGATCGCGGTGCAAGGCGATCAGCAGCTTTTGATGCAGCTCCTGGCCAATCTCATCGACAACAGCCTGCGCCATTGTCCGCGCGGCACGTCCATCTCTGTCGGCCTGACGCGCCAGGGCACGGTCTGCCAGCTTTCGGTTGCCGATGACGGTCCTGGCATTCCCGAGGAAGCGCGAGAAGCGGTCTTCCGTCGCTTCTACCGCCTCGAAGGCGCACGGTCGACACCGGGGCACGGTCTGGGCTTAAGCGTGTGCGCCGCGATCGCAGACCTGCACAGCGCCTCGATCGAAGTGGCCGATAACGCGCCCGGCACGCGCGTGACGGTCACGTTCTAGCGAGCACAAATCTTACGAAAATTGTATGTGGCACGTCATACGGCCTCAACGTCTCGAGGCGACCCTGGGTCAAATCTTCACCGGGTGGCTTCGAGATGCTGAACAAAATCTGGTCGATTGCCTTGCTTCCGTTGGTGCCGGCCTCAGCCCATGCCGAAGATGCGATCGCGCACGGCAGGCTGACGCACATCGATGGACCGACGCGAATGGTGACGCTGTCTTCCGGCAGCACCTATTACGTGAACAAGCGCGTAAAAATTTCGACGCGCAAGGTGGGCGAGGTCGTCCTCGTCACGTTCCGGCAAACCTCTCACGGACGCGAAGCGATCAAAATTCGGCGCGCGCCGATGACGGATCACCCCACGGCCGGTGGAGAAGGCCGCAACATCGCATCTGACGTTGCGGCCACACGATAGCCCATCAACACCAAACCATCACACAACGAGGATCACGCACATGAGACTGACCGGACAAGCCGTTCCGACGGCCCTGCTTTTTGCGATCGCGTTCGCTCCGGTCGCGTTGGCGGAGGATAATACAGGCCGAATATTCAGCATTGAGATGCCGTCGCCAACTGCCGAGACCGCTGAGACTGACGCAGCAGACTTCCCATCCGGGGCGTTTGCCGACGCCCAATCGCTGGCGCTGCCGATGCCTTCGGAAGACGACGATAACCAGTGAAATGACAGGAGACACATATGACGAGCGTTGAAAGGCAGTTCACGAAGCCTCAGGTGCAAACGCCCCAATCGATCGATCAGGCAATTCGCTCCGCGCTGTCCAATCACCCCATCTGTCTCGAGGCTTTCGACATCGCTGTCGCGTCAATGGGTGAGCGCCGCGTTACGGCCGCGGCCAACAGCGCCGTAAAAACCGAAATTGCAGCAAGCATCCTCGAGCTGGCAGCTACCGGCCAGTTGAACAGAACAACGCTTGCCGCATACGCCCTTCGTCGCGTCGCCTCGTTCCCTTTGACACGAGCATCCCGTTACCTGTGACCGTCGTCACTGGTCCATCGGCCGACAACAGCCCTCCGAAAGGTGCGCATCGGCGGCGAACCCTGAGATCAGGTTGATGAGAAAACGCTCTACACGGAACAACGCGATTTTTCCTAGCTATCTGAAAAACTGAAGATTTCTCGTGACGCAAACGCGTCACACCAAATGGCATTATCAAGCCTTTCTCATCGTCATCTTATTGACTCTCTATTTCATGTTTGCGAGCGTGCATTTATCGGCGTAGGCAGCGTAGCACCCATCGTCGATTTCATTTTCGACATGGGGCAATTTATGAAACTGGGACAAGCCGCCGGTCACGACCGGCTCAAGGCATCATCGCCGTCTGGCATCTCACAAATCGGAACGGCCGTTACCGGGCTCGCGATGGTCATGTTGGCCAAGCCGGCGCTGGCGCAGCAGTCTGCGGAGCCGGCGCCGCTGCCGCCGCTCGAAGTGAGCGCGGCAAAGAAGAAGGCTAAGGCCAAGTCCGTTTCGCAAAAGAAGTCGGTTGCGCCGAAGCAGGCCGCAACGCCCCAGGTGGTGGCGCCGCCGTCCGAGCCGGATTCGGACACGGCTGCCGGCTTCGGTGACGGCACGGGAACGACGCCCGCAACGGGCAATACGCTGCAATCGGGCACGGGTCTGGGACGTCTCCAAGGCACGCTCCAGGACACGCCGCAAACCGTGAACACCATTTCGCAAGAGCAGATCAAGCAGCAGAACATCAATCAGCTGGATCAGGCACTGCGCAACGTACCCGGCGTCACCGCCAACGTCGGCGAAGGCGGCGGCGGTCTCAACGGCGACCAGTTCCGCATCCGCGGCTTCCAGGCCAAAGGTGACGTCTACGTCGACGGCTTGCGCGACTTCGGCGTCTACGTGCGCGACAGCTTCGCATATGAGCAGGTCGACGTGATCAAGGGCCCGTCATCCGAAAGCTTCGGCATGGGTACTACGGGCGGCGCCATCAACATCCAGCAGAAGAAGGCGCATCTCGGCGACTCCAACTACGTCGAGGGAGCGATCGGAACGGACTCGTTCTACCGGACGATGCTCGACGTCAACAAGCAGTTGACCGACACGATCGCCGCGCGTGCCGTGGTGATGTACCACGACCAGGAATTCGCCGACCGCGATCATCTCTACAGCGAGCGCTTCGGCTTCCTCGGCTCGGTCGGCTTCGGCCTGGGCACCAACACCGAATGGACGGTCAACTACCTGCACCAGAACGGCGAAAGATTGCCGGACTTCGGCGTGCCGTTTGTCGACCCAGATAGCGCCGCCTACCCTGGCGCAATCGGCTCGAAGCTCGGACGGCCTGCCACGGAGTACGGCGTCGATCGCTCGAACTTCTACGGCAAATCGACCGACATCGATGACTACTCGGTCGACATGCTCACCTCGCGGCTGACCCACAAGGTCAACAAGAACCTCACGTTCTTCAACGACACGCGGCTTGCATTCTACGATCGCTATTTCGCGCAGACCGTCACGAGCTGCAGCAGCTTGGCGTGCGGACAGGCCGTGGAAAATGGCGACTTCAGTCCCGTGTACCAGTTCGGCGGGCCGGCTGGCTACGACCAGAGTGCGTGGGGCGCGCAGAACATCACGACCGCCGTTGCCAAGTTCAAGACCGGCTGGCTGAAGCACGAAGCCGTGGCCGGCATCGATCTGTTCTATCAAGAGGACAAGCGCACCAACTTGGGGAACTACGCGCCCGATGGGCACATCGTTATCAACGCCCCGATTGCTGGACAGCCGGCCCCTGCGCCGCAGTACGTAAAGGGTTTTGCCGGCACGATCGGCAATCCGAACTTCGCGGCGAACTACTCGCCACGGCGCAATCCGCTCGCGAAAAAGGAGGCCGATGCCGACAACATCGCGCTGTTCGCCAGTGATCGCGTCTGGTTAACCGAGCAGTTCTCGATTCTCGGCGGCGTGCGGTGGGATCGCTATCGCGCCAGCTATCGCGCCACGGACTCCGCAACCGGTCTGTGGACCGGAAGCACTCCGGCGGATCCAGATCGGA
>JAKAXS010000270.1 GCA_021816505.1 Pseudomonadota bacterium | reverse complement strand
TCCTCGGCTGGCTCTATATCCGCCGGCTGCTCGCGACGCCGCGGCTGTGGACCGGGGACACGCCGCCCTTTGCCGTCTCGAAGGTGGACGACCTCTTGCTCTACATGACGGCGGGCGTAATTCTCGGTGGGCGGCTTGGCTATGTGCTGCTGTATCAACCTGAGGTCTATTTCGCCGACCCCATTCAGATCTTGATGATCAACAAGGGCGGGATGGCGTTTCACGGCGCGCTGGTCGGTACGATCGCCGCAATCTATCTGTTCTCGCGCAATCAAGGCGTGAACCTCTGGAGCACGGGCGACGTGTGCGCGGCCGCGGTGCCGATCGGCCTGTTCTTCGGACGCGTCGCGAACTTCATCAATGGCGAGCTGTTTGGTCGCGTCAGCGACGTGCCGTGGGCGATGGTGTTTCCGGATGCGTGGCGGCTGCATGCCGCCGTGGAACCGGCGACGCGGCATCCGAGCCAGCTTTACGAAGCGGCGATGGAGGGGCTCATTCTTTTCGCGGTGATACGCTTCCTCACCCATCACCGCGATGCCCTCAAGACGCCCGGAATTGTCGGAGGCGTGTTCCTGGCGGGCTACGGCTCGGCGCGCATCCTGGCTGAGTTCTTCCGCGAGCCGCACGCGGGTCATGCTCTCAATATCGGACCGTTTACAGCAGGGCAGTTCTATTCCTTGCCGATGGTGCTGATCGGTATTGCGCTGATCGTGCGTGCGAGGCGCGCCGCCGCGCCATGAGCGGCGATGACGGTACGCCGCTCGCGCGCCTCCTGAGGGAGGACATTCGCCGCTGGGGCGCGATGCCGCTGTCGCAGTTCATGGGCGACTGCCTGTTTCATCCGGAATTCGGATACTACACACGCCAGCCGGCGATCGGCGCCGAGGGAGACTTCATCACCGCACCGGAAATCTCGCAAATCTTCGGCGAGTTGATCGGGCTGTGGTGTGCGGTCGTGTGGCAACAGATGGGCGCTCCTGCCCGCATCAATCTCATCGAGTTGGGTCCTGGTCGCGGAACGCTCATGTCGGATGCGCTGCGCAGTGCCAAAGCGGTGCCGGCGTTCGGCGCGGCGCTACACGTGCATCTGGTCGAGTTCAATCGGACGCTGCGCGAGACGCAAAAGGCGCGGCTCGGCGACCAAGCATCTGTGACCTGGCACGAGTCGTGGCCGGACGCGCTGGGCGACGAGCCCACTATCGTCGTCGGCAACGAATTCCTCGATGCGATGCCTATCGACCAGATGGTGTGTCGCCACGGGCGATGGCTGCTGCGGGAAGTCGATGTCGATGATGACGGTGCGTTCGTGCTGATCGATGGGCGCGAGATGGAGTCCGATGAGTTCGCATCAAGTGCCGAGGGTGACATTCGCGAGACCTCCGACGCGCAGGACGACATCATCGGGTTGATCGCCGAACACGCGCGGCGCGCGCCGACTGCGGCTCTCTTCATCGACTACGGCTATCTCGGCGACGAAGCGGGAGACACGCTGCAGGGCGTGCGCCGCCATCGGTACGTGCCGCCGTTCGCCACGCCGGGTGAAACCGACCTGACGGCGCACGTCAATTTCTCGCATATCAGGCGAACAGCGGAGCAGTTCGGCCTGACGGTCGATGAGCCGACCACGCAGGCGGAGTTTCTCGGTGCGCTGGGAATGATAGAACGGGCTTCGAAGCTGATCTCCAGCAATCCAGCGAAGGCGGGCGAGATCGAGGCGGGCGTGGCCCGGTTGATGGCGCCCAACGGGATGGGCGGACGCTTCAAGGCGATCGGGCTGCGCAGCGGAACGCTGCCGCCGCTGCCTGGGTTCGCGGTTTCGAGAGCGAGAGGTTCGACGTGAGCGACAAGGTGAGTCCGATCGAGGCGGAGAGCCTGACGAGGTTGCCCGGTATCCGGCACGGCTTTTTCACGCGTGCCGGTGGCTTGTCTGAAGGGATCTATGCCGGGCTCAATTGTGGCGTCGGTTCGCGCGACGTGACCGAACGTGTGCTGGAGAACCGGGCGCGGGTGGCGCGGCATCTCGGTGCGGCCGAGCCACACGTCGTTACGCTCTATCAGGTGCACTCGGGCGACGCCCTGGCAATCGACGGTCCGGTGCCCCGCGAGGCGCTGCCCAAGGCCGATGCGGTCGTCACGCGGACGAAGGGGCTGGCGATTGGGGTGCTCACGGCCGATTGCACTCCGGTGCTGCTGGCGGACGCGGAGGCGGGTGTGATCGGTGCGGCGCATGCCGGATGGCGCGGTGCCGCTGGCGGGGTGCTGGAGGCCGCGATTGCACAGATGGAGGGCCTTGGCGCCACACGGGGCCGTATCGTTGCCGCCGTCGGCCCCACGATTAACCAATCGGCCTATGAGGTTGGGGCCGACTTCGAAGACGCGCTTGCCGCCGCCGACGCCAACAGCGCGGCCTTCTTCGTGCGAGGGGCGAAAGGTAAGTCGCAGTTCGACTTACCGGGGTATGTGGCCGACCGGTTGCGCCGTGCCCGCATAGCATCGGTAGAGTGCCGAACGCTGTGTACCTATGAAAACGAGTCGCTGTTCTTCAGTTTTCGTCGTTCGACACATCGGGGCGAGCCGGACTACGGGCGCCAAATCTCTGCCATTGTTGTGACTTAACTGCAAAATCCACAGATATCGCTCTAAAGGATCGTGTCCAAATTAGCTCTGTCAGCAGTTTTGTCCTGAATCCGGCTGGACGCTCTGTTTCCCGATGGATAGAGGAGTCCTATTGGGTACCGGATTGTGTTTGGAGTTCTAGGCCGCAAAGTTTGTACGCCGGCCGCCGGAAGAACAGCGGGTCATTAAAGGGGGGCGTCACTGTGACGACCATTAATGCTGCTGCGGCGTGGGGCGTGCGTCGGAAAGCGCTTCTCGCGGCAATGATAGTGGGACTCGGCGTCGGCCTCAGCGGCTGCGAAACCGGCGCGTCCTTGTTTGGCGGTTCTTCGTCCGCGTCGTCCGACGGAACTTCGATAGCTGCTCAAGTGCCGCCTGCGGTCACTGCGCCGGCGAAGATTGCCGTGGCGCCGGTGTTCGGGCCGTCCGAGACGATCGCCAAGTCGCTGCATGGACAGATGATTGCTGCCATCGAGCAGCAGAAGATCACCGTTGCCAAGACGACGACCGAGAAGAGCGAATACACGCTTCGCGGCTACTTCCTGTCGTCGAAGAAGGGCAACAAGACCAGCATATCCTACGTCTGGGACGTTACCGATCCGACCGGCAAGCGCTTGAACCGCATCGCGGGCGAAGAACTGGTGGCGAGCGCCTCCGGGCGTGATCCGTGGACGGCGGTGACGCCGCAGGTCGGCGAGAAGATCGCGTCCAAGACGGCGACCAACCTGTCCGCATGGCTGCCGACGGTTTCGTCGTCGACGCCGGCTGCCGCTCCGGCAGCCCCGGGCGCCGTGCCGCCGCCGACGTCTGGAGCGGTGCCGAACAACGGCAACATCCCGATGGCTGCGGCCGGACCTCCTCCGCAGACCACTGCGGCGATCCCTGCCGGGCCTGTAGCCGGTCCTCCGATCGGACCCACGGCCACGGGTAGCATCGGCCGCGAAGGCCCGATCTCGGCATCCGTAGCGACGGTCACCGGGGCTCCCGGTGGTGGTGGGGTGGAACTCACCAACGCCATCCAGCGTGAACTCGGCAAGAGCGGCGTCACGTTGGCGGCAGCCAACGGTCAGGCCTATAAGGTCGAAGGGCGAGTGATCGTCGGTCAGATCTCCAATGGCAAGCAGGCCGTCGAGATCGAGTGGCAGGTCAAGGATCCGACGGGCAAGAAGCTCGGCACCGTGTCGCAGAAGAACAGCGTGACGGCCGGGTCGCTGGACGGACCGTGGGGCCAGACCGCCGACCGCGTCGCCGAAGCAGCCGTAAAGCGCATCGTCGAACTGTTGCCGAGCCAGGTGAAGCAGGCGAAGGCCGGTTGAGACTCAGATGGCGTGATGAACGCGAGAAAGGCCGGGGATCGCCCTGGCCTTTTTTATGCGACGAAACGGGTGCCTGCCGTATGGCGCGGCGACAACTTGTTAACTTGAATGCTGAGCCTGCAGGTTTACACATTTGTGACGGCTTGCTATGAGCGCGCCACATTGCAATGGCCCGGTCGGGAAGCGCCCCATGTCATACGACGCTCGCGATAGCAGTGGACGCAGCGGACCACGGCTGAAGGTGGTGGCCGGCAATTCGAACCGGCCATTGGCCGAGGCGATCTGCGCACACCTCAACGTTCCCTTGGCGAAAAGCCAGGTGAAGCGTTTCGCCGACATGGAAATCTTCGTCGAGATTCAGGAGAACGTGCGCGGGCAGGATCTGTTCGTCGTGCAGTCGACTTCGTTTCCCGCGAACGACAACCTGATGGAGCTGTTGATTCTGATCGATGCCGCCAAGCGCGCATCGGCGGGTCGCATCACCGCGGTCATTCCCTATTACGGCTACGCCCGGCAGGACCGGAAGCCCGGTCCGCGCACGCCGATCTCGGCCAAACTCGTCGCCAACCTGATCACGCGCGCGGGTGCAGACCGTGTGCTGACGCTGGATCTGCACGCCGGCCAGATCCAGGGCTTCTTCGACATCCCGACCGACAATCTGTTCGCCGCCCCGATCATCGCGCGCGATATTCAGGAAATGTACAAGGGCGACGATCTGATGGTCGTTTCGCCCGACGTCGGCGGCGTGGTGCGTGCGCGTGCGCTCGCCAAGCGCATCGAGGCGCCGATCGCGATCTGCGACAAGCGGCGCGAGCGTCCCGGCGAGAGCGAAGTCATGAACGTCATCGGCGCCGTGCCCGGAGAGC
>JAKAXS010000269.1 GCA_021816505.1 Pseudomonadota bacterium | reverse complement strand
GTCGTTCGAGAAGGAGCGGATCTTCAAGCGCGTCTACAATCCGCTGCTCAGCACCGGTGCGATCCAGAAGCGCCTCGAGCGGCAGGGTTCCAAGTTCGCCGAAGTGGACGCCTTCCGCATTTACCGCTTCCGCGACGGGGCCTGGCCCGAGATCATCCTCGGCGCCGTGATGGGTGCGGCGCGGCGCATCGAGGCGGAGAAGCAGAGGCAGTCGATCGAGCGCGAACTGTTCCGCCAGCGCGATCCAAGTTTCGTGGGGGCGCCGCCTGTCATGGCGGAACCGCAGCCTCCGCAAGCGACAAAGGCCAGCGCCGCGACGAGACGTTCGTGGGGTCCGCTGCAGCGTTTCCCCAGCATGACGGACGACGAAATCGCGGCGTCCCGGCAGCCGGTGGAGCCCATTGCAGAAAAAGCGGAGCAAAAGCCGGCGTTCGCGCCGGTGGATGTTCCGCCGCCTAACACCCACAGACCTGAGCCCGTCGCGGTCTCTGCAGAGCCGGAACCGTCCGCTGGATGGATCGAGCCGGAGGCTGCGGTCGAAGCCGAAGAGCCGTACGTCACGGCAGGCGACATGCGCGCCAAGTTCGGCCCTTACGCGACGCACGTTTCGTCGCGCAACGTCCGGGCCGCTCCTGAGGTCGCGGTCGTCGACCCCGAAGTTGCGGAGGACACGCAATCGATGGCGCAACTCCAACGCGTGGACGATGAGCCGTTGATGCCGGCGGGCGACAAGATCGACGTCGTCTTCAGCCGCGAGACGGCAACGGTTTCGGTGCCAGCGTCAGAGGCTGCATCGCCATCGCTGGCCGAATTGATGCGGCGCGCGCTGCGCCGAGCCGATTCGGCGCAGCTGCGCGACAGCGACGAGCAGCCGATGAGGCTCGCGTTCGCCGCCCCCGTACAACCCAAGCCGGAACGGCGGTAAGCGACGCAGGCCTCGCACAAGTTTGCCGAGCATCGACCGCGCTCAACGGTTGGTTAACCCTCTTGCCTTCTTATGGAGTTGTCTGCGCGCGCGTCGCTCAGGCTGTCGCGTTTGTCTCGTTCCGATTCGGAGTGCCCACTCTCCATGCGCAATGCGAGCCCACGCATGAATGTCGTCCGCAAAGACGAAAAAGAAGCCAAGCTGACCGATTTCATCGAGCGCTTTCTGAGCGCCCGGCGTGCGGAAGTCGCGCTGGACCAGGCCGCCATGACCGAGGCCGCCAGCTGTCACGTCGTCGCCCGTTCGCCGGACAGTCCGGTCGCGAAGGTCATGTTCAACCTGCTGCCCCAGTTCAGCGCGCAGGACATGTCGCTCAAGATCCTCTACGCCGTGCCGGGCGATGCCCAGCCGACGCCCGTTCCGCTTTCGCCCTGGGCCCCGCCGCGGATCGAGTGCCGCCGCGCGATGGACGTGCGCCTCCTCGAAGCCCATGAGCTTCTGATCCTCGGTCCGCATACGGCCTGGGTTGGAGACTGCATGCGCCGGGAGCCGGAAAAGGGCGACGCCTACGAATTCTATGCCGACGATTGCCTGGAAATGGCAGCCGCGGCACAGCGCTCCTTCAGCCGGCTTTGGGCCATCGCCAAGCCGCTGCGTCCGCGTGTCGTGTCGGTCAACACCGGGCCGATGCCGCTGCCGCAGCTCGCCGCCACCCGGTCACCCGTGATCGACCTGGTGATGCCGGTCTCGTTCTCGCGTCACTGACGCCAATCGATACGTCGCCGACGAATGGCGCCGCTGCCCCTCGCAGCGGCGTTTTTCGTTTGCCGTCCGCACGGCGGCGGGAATGTCCCGGCATCGACCGGCATTTCGCGGAAAGTCCTAAATTGCTGCCAACGTTCGGTCATTCGGCCGTGATGGTCTACCCGCCGAACGTCACTCGTGCTGTTCTAGTCGCGAGTTCATTTCGCGCCCCGGTTAGGGGGTGCACTTCCAAAAGGTGAGGACGATGCGCACCGTTAGCGGGCTTTTTCTCGGTCTGTTGAGCTTCTTTGTCTTGTCCGTAGCAGCACTCGCGCAGGACGCAGGTCCGGCGGCGGCGAACAAGCCGTTCGCTCACAAGGGAGCCGAACGCGACGCCGAGCGGTACGTGCAATATGTGCTGACCAACTGGAAGGCAGGCACGCAGAAGGCGCCGGAGCTTCGCGCGGCGGGACAGAAAGCGTTGGCGACCGACGCCCGCGCCGCCTCGCGCTCGTATGCGATGGCCGCCTCGGCCGAGCCGCGCAACCCGCAGAACTGGATCGGCCTCGCCCGTACACTCCTCGCCATCAAGGCCGACCCGGAGAAGGGCACGGAGCGCTATGATCTCCCCGTGAATGCGTCCGGTGCCGCCTATCACGCCTACGGTCTGGCCAAGGACGACAAGACGAAAGCCGAAGCGCTGGCAATCGTCGGTGAATCGATGCGCCGGCGTTCGTACTGGCGTCCCGCGATCGAGGCGCTGAAAGCAAGCCTGGCGCTCGCGCCGGAGAATGCAGAGACGCGCAACAGCTACGAGACCCTGCGTGCCGAGCACGGCTTCCGCATGATGGACTACGCGGCCGAGCCGGAACTCACCACGCCGCGGCTGTGCGTGAAGTTCTCCGAAAACCTGTCGCGCGGCCAGGTGGACTTCGCCAAGTTCGTGTCGGTCGACGGCAAGGATCCGCAGAGCGTCTCCGTCGAAGGGCAGCGTCTGTGCGTCGAAGGCCTGCAGCATGGCCAACGCTACGAGATCGCCATCCGTTCTGGCCTGCCGTCTGATGTCAACGAAGCGCTGCTGAAGCAGGCGACGGTGGCCGTCTACATGCCAGACCGCAGCCCTACGGTGCGCTTCACCGGCAAGTCCTATGTTCTGCCGAGCCGCGGCCAGCAGGGCATTCCGGTCGTCACGATCAACACCGACAAGGTCGCCGTCGAGATCTATCGCATTGGCGACCGTTCGCTGGCCAACGAACTGCAGCAGGGCGATGTCGATCGCCAGCTGTCGCAGTACGACCTGGACCAGTTGAAAGAGCAGCAGGGCAGCAAGGTCTACGCAGGTGAGCTCGAGGTTGCCTCCAAGATCAACGCCGAAGTGACGACCGCCGTGCCGGTGAACGAAGCCGTCGGCGACCTGAAGCCGGGCGCCTACGCCATGGTCGCCCGGCCCGCCGGCCCGCAGAAGGACAGCTACGGCAACATCGCCACGCAATGGTTCATCGTCTCCGACATGGGCCTCACCGCCTTCTCCGGCGATGACGGCGTGCACGCCTTCGTGCGCTCGCTGGCGACGACCGAGCCTGTCGGCAACGCAAGCGTCAAGCTGGTTGCCCGCAACAACGAGGTGCTGGCCAATCTCAAGACGGACGCCAGCGGCTACGCGCGCTTCGACGGCGCGCTCGCGCGCGGCGAGGGCGGCATGGAGCCGGCGATCCTCGTCGCCGAGAACGGCGACGGCGAGTACGCATTCCTCGATCTACGTGCCAACGCGTTCGACCTGTCGGACCGCGGCGTCAAGGGCCGCACGGCACCGGGCCCGCTCGACGGCTACCTCTACACCGAACGCGGCGTCTATCGTCCCGGCGAGGACGTGAACTTCACCGCGCTCGTGCGCGACGCCGCGGGCGTTGCCATTCCTCTGCCGGTGACGCTGATCGTGACGCGTCCGGACGGCGTGGAGCATGCGCGCTATGCCCTGACCGATCAGGTTCTGGGCGGCCGCTCGCAGCATCTGGGCCTTTCGGGCGGCGCGATGACGGGTACGTGGCGCGCCAAGCTTCATTCCGATCCGAAGGCGGACCCGATCGCGCAGGTGTCCTTCCTCGTCGAAGATTTCGTGCCTGAACGTCTCGACATGACGCTGACGTCGAACGCGCCAGCGCTTTCGCCCGAGGAGACGAAGACGATCGACCTCGCCGGCCGTTACCTTTACGGCCCGCCGGCAGCAGGCCTCGGCATCGAGGGCGAGATCGCTGTTCGCGCATCGAACAAGGAGGTTGCTGGGTATCCGGGCTACGTGTTCGGCCTGGCCGATGAGCAGATCGATACGACGCGCCAGTCTCTGGCCGATCTGCCGGCGACCGGTGAAGACGGTAAGGCGGCCATCACGGTGGCACTGCCGGCCGTTACGAAAACGGCCCGTCCGCTCGAAGCGGCGATCACGTTCAAGCTGCGGGAGTCCGGTGGACGCACGATCGAGCGCGCCATCACGCTTCCGGTCGACATGAAGCAGCCGCGTATCGGCATCAAGCCTGTCTTTGCGAACAACTCCGTCGCCGAGAACGAGAAGGCCTCGTTCGAGGTCGTCTTTCTCGATGCCGACAGCAAGCCGGCCGCCAGTTCCGGTCTCGTCTGGGAGCTGAGCCGCATCGACACGACGTGGCAGTGGTACAGCCGTGACGGCTCGTGGAGCTACGACGCGCAAACCGTCAAGCGCAAGGTCACGTCGGGCACGCTCGACGTCGCCGCCGACACGCCGGCGAAAATCGAAGCCGACGTCACGTACGGCCGCTATCAGCTCGACGTCACCTCGCCTGGCGCAGAAGGTCCGGCCTCGTCCGTGGCTTTCAACGCGGGCTGGTACGCGGACCCCGGCAAGCTGGAGAGCCCGGAGATGCTGGACGTCGCGCTCGACAAACCGAGCTACGCACCCGGTGAGAACGCAAAGCTGCGCATCGCCTCGAAGGATGGCGGCAAGGCGCTGATCGCAGTGCTGGGGTCCGGCCTGCACATCATGCAGCAGGTCGACATCCCGAAGGGCGGCGGCGATGTCGACATCGCCGTCGGCGACAACTGGGGTCCGGGCGCCTACGCCACGGCAATTCTCTATCGCCCGATGGACGAGAAGGCCAAGCGTA
>JAKAXS010000268.1 GCA_021816505.1 Pseudomonadota bacterium | reverse complement strand
CGTTTCGACGACGTGGCCAACCAGATCCAGGCGATCGTGGTGGAACATGTCTGAGCTGGACCGGTAGCCCGCGATGGAAATGTCCGGCCCGCTGATCGTCCTGATCGCGCTCATCCTCTATGCGCTGCTGTTCGACTTCCTGAACGGGCTTCACGACGCGGCCAACTCGATCGCCACCATCGTATCCACGCGTGTGCTGTCGCCGCGCTGGGCCGTGATCTGGGCGGCGTTCTTCAACTTCATCGCGTTCCTGTTCTTCGGCCTGCACGTGGCACACACCATCGGCACCGGTATCGTGTCCGCCGGCGTGGTCGACATGCACGTGATCTTCGGAGCGTTGACCGGCGCCATCGCCTGGAACCTGATCACCTGGTGGGGCGGCATTCCGTCGTCCAGTTCGCATGCGCTGATCGGCGGTCTGCTGGGTGCCGGCATCGCCAAGGCCGGCAGCGCGGCCATCGTGTGGAAGGGCGTGATAAAGACGGTCTCGGCGATTTTCCTGTCGCCGATGGTCGGTTTCTTCCTGGCGCTCCTGCTCGTCCTCATCACCGCGTGGCTGTGCGTGCGTAGCGCGCCGTTCGCCGTCGACCGCCGCTTCCGCGTGCTGCAGTTCATCTCGGCCGCGATGTATTCGCTCGGCCACGGGGGCAACGACGCACAGAAGACCATGGGCATCATCGCCGGACTGATGTTCGCCACCGGACACCTGGGGCCGGAGTTCTACGTGCCCTTCTGGGTCATCCTCAGCTGCCAGGCGGCGATGGCGCTGGGCACGCTGTTCGGCGGCTGGCGCATCGTGAAGACCATGGGTTCGCGCATTACCGAACTGTCGCCCATGCAGGGCTTCTGCGCCGAAACGGGCGGCGCCATCACGCTGTTCGGCGCCACGTATCTCGGCATTCCGGTCTCGACGACGCATACGATCACCGGCGCCATCGTCGGCGTGGGCGCGGCCCGTCGGTCCTCCGCCGTACGCTGGCACGTGGCGGGCAGCATCGTTATCGCCTGGTTCATCACCTTGCCGGCGGCCGCCATCATCAGCGCGCTGGCCTACCTCGCGTCCAACTGGATGTGGTAGGCGGCCGGTCGTCGGCGCGCGTAACGCCTTGACCCGGCCCGAGCGTCCGCGTTCCTATGGCTGCGCACAGGAGGTGCGGCATGAGCGAACCGCCCGATGACGAAACGGCTGCTCGCGGAACGGCACCGTGGCGATGGCTGCTCGTCATCGTGCCCGTCGTCATCCTGCTGGCGACGACGGCCAAGCTGATCAGCGGCTGGTCGCTCCATTGGCCGGACACGCCCCCGGAGCCGCCCGCGCCGATCGCCGAGCGCGAGGCACCCGCCATCGAAGATGTCTTCGCCCGCTTGCCGAAAATGCCGCCCAGCGCTCCCGCACCGTCCGAGCCCGCGGACGCGTTCGATGCAGCGAACGTCGTTGCGCTGCTCACGAGCGCGGATCTGGAAAGCGGCGCGCAGTACATGCGCATGTGCATGATCTGCCACTCGGCCGAGAAAGATGCCGCGCATCGCGTCGGGCCGAACCTCTGGAACGTCGTCGGACGTCCGGTGGCCGACGATCCGGACTTCCGCTATTCGCAGGCACTGCGCAACAAGGGCGGCGCCTGGACCTATGAAGAGCTGGCGGCGTTCCTCAACAATCCGCGTGTGCATACGCCCGGAACCAGCATGGCGTTCCGCGGCATCGCCGAGGAGCAAAAGCTCGCAAACGTCATCGCGTACCTGCGCACCCTGGCCGACAGCCCGATCGCGCTGCCGGAGTAAGGCACACCAACCTCGGAGGAAGTGCGGCGCGCACTAAACCGTCAATACCACCTTACCGACGGCCTCGCGGCGGTCGAGGACGGAGATGGCTTTCGCCGTTTCCGCCAGCGGGTACGTTGCGTGGATGTGCGGGACTAGCTTGCCCTCCGACACCCAGTTCAGAACGGCGGTCATGTTATGGCGATGCCCTTGGGGATCGCGCTTCACGCTCTCGCCCCAGAACACGCCGACGGCATCCGCGCCCTTGAGCAACAGAAGATTGAGCGGCAGCTTCGGGATCTCGCCTGCGGCGAATCCAATGACCAGAAAGCGGCCGCCCCACGCCAGCGCGCGCACGGCGGGCTCGGCGTAGTCGCCACCGACGCAATCGTAGACGACATCGACGCCGTTGCCGTCGGTCGCCGCCTTGAGCGCGTCTTTCAGGTCGCCCTCGGCGTAGTTCACCAGCACATCGGCGCCGTGCTGCCGGCAGATCTCCAGCTTTTCGGCTGACGACGCGACCGCAATCACGCGGGCACCGAGCAGCTTCGCAATTTCGATTGCAGCAAGCCCAGCGCCGCCCGACGCGCCCGTCACCGCCACCCACTCGTTTGCCTGCAGGCGCGCGCGATCCTTCAGGCCGTGGATCGCCGTGCCGTATGTCACGCTGACGCCTGACGCCATCTCGTCGGACACATTGTCCGGAACAGGGATCACCGCCTCCGCCGCCACGACGACTTTCTCGCGGGCACCGCCCCAGGCCAGGTAGGCCGCGACGCGCTGGTCCTTCTGCAAGCCGATGACGCCTTCGCCGATCTGTTCCACCACGCCCGCCACTTCGCCCGACGGAGAGAACGGCAGCGACGGCTTCTTCTGGTACTTGCCGCGCGTGATCAGCGTGTCGAAGAAGTTCAGCGCCGCGGCCTTAACCTTGATCACCACTTCGCCTGGACCGGCCGACGGCTCGGCGATGTCTTCCAGCACAAGGCTCGCCGGCCCATCGAGGGTCTTGCAAAGAACGGCTTTCATGTGAGACCTCCAGGCGACGGCTATGGCTTGCGCATGTCTCGGCATGCGTTCTGGCGTTTACGTGCGGCGGGCGAAGGGGAGACCTTTAGTGCGCTGCCGGCACGCCGCCAACCCTTTCGATGAGGACTTGAGACAAATGACCGCCGAAACCTGGCCACCGACGGCACGTGGATACTTCGCCATCGGGGCGGAGCGCATGTCGAAGGCGCTGAACCTCGGCAATCTGATGCGGTCCGCGCACGGCTTCGGCGCCAGCTTCACCTTCACGGTGGGTGCGACCTATCAGGCGCTCGAAGCGCGCGCCGATACGTCGAAAGGCCAGCTGCACCTGCCGCACTACAATTGGAACAGCCTCGACGAGTTGGCGCTACCCGCCGGCTGCAAACTCGTCGGCGTGGAATTGCTCGACGACGCGGTGGATCTGCCGAGCTTCCGCCATCCGCTGCGGGCAGCCTACGTGCTTGGCCCAGAGAACGGCTCTCTGTCGCCGCAGTTGCTCGAGCGATGCGACGTGACCGTCAAGATCCCGACGCGTTTTTGCGTGAACGTGGCGATGGCCGGCGCGATCGTGATGTACGATCGCGTGTTGTCGCTGGCACAGTTCGCGGCCCGTCCGGTGGCTTCAGGCGCAGTTGCCGTGCAGCCGCAACGGGGACGCACGAGCGGGAAATAGAATGCGCCCGTGACAGACGCGACGTGGCAACGTAAAGGTACGCTCGGTATAGGCTTTTTGCTGTCGGACGCATGAATTTCGCTGCCACCGTTCTGACGAAATCGCTCTCGGGTTCGGTTGCCGGTTTGGCCGTGCTGCTGGCATGGGCTGGCGCCGCCGCCGCGCAGGGTGCGAACAAGCTTGGCGCCTACGGCAACTGGTCGCTGAACGCGACGCCGGACGCCGCCAGCAAGACGTGCTTCGCAGCGGCGTCGCCGACGCAAAAGGAGCCGGCCAACGCCAATCGCGCTCCGGTCATCCTCTACGTATCGGCTTGGCCGAAAGAGGGGGTGAAATCGGAGATCAGCTTCAAGCTGGGTTACAAGATCAAGGGCGACAGCGACGTCGTCGTCACGGTGGGCACCGCGACCTACAAGCTGTTCGCCAAGGACGATCGCGCGTTCATTGCCGACGCCACGCAGGAGTTGAAGCTGCTCGACGAGATGAAGAAGGGCGCAAAGCTTCAGATCCAAGCGACTTCGGAGCGCGGAACCGCGACGACCGACACGTACTCGCTCGCGGGCCTCTCGCAGGCGCTGAAGGCCATGGCCGCGAGCTGTCCTTAGACGGTTGGCTCTGCTCTCACACTTCTGCTTGGGCGCTTCACACGAGCCGTGTGCCCACGCTACAAACTCCGCCGCCTGAGGTGGACGTAGAGCGCGCCGTCGCCGCCGTGGCGGATGGAGGCCGCCGTGAAGCTGACCACGATGGCGCGGAGGTCTGGATCCGCCAGCCATTGCGGGACGTTGCGGCGCAGGATGCCGCGCTCGCTGCGGCCCATCGTGTCGCCCCATGGCTCGTCGGACCGCGTACCCGCGGGAGCGCCTTTGCCCGTGATCACCAGAACCAAGCTGTGGCCCTTGCGATGGCTGGTGTGCAGGAAGCCGCGCAGCGCGCTGTGGGCCTCGCTCTGGCGCATGCCGTGCAAGTCGATGCGCGCGTCGATCTCAACCTGACCGGTGCGCAGCTTGCGCGCACGCTTGGTGTCGAAATCGGCCAGAGGCGGCGGCTTCTTTGGAGCCGGCGGCGGTGGCGCGACGGCCGGTTTCTGCGGCGCCAGCGGAGCGGGGCGAGCAGGCGCCGAGCCGCGCTTGAGATTTGGAACACTGCCCGGGGTACTGGAAGGCACTGGCGGGACGAAATCTTCCAGTGCGGCGTGAACGCGCTTCTTTCCACCCTTCAGGGGTTGCAGCGACTGTGCCGTGTGGCGCCACAGAGCGTGTTCCGTTTCGCTCAACCCGCGACCAAACTTGCTCTTGGTTTTGTTGGATGGACCCGCTTGCCCCGATGGGCCGGATGGGGCCT
>JAKAXS010000267.1 GCA_021816505.1 Pseudomonadota bacterium | reverse complement strand
GATCTGGCAACGTCGGTGCCGGCCAGATCCATTTGGTAGAGCGCCTGCACGGCTGCCATGCGCGCTGCCGTTCGCGGGCGCGGGGTGCCGGGGTCCGACGTCTTTTTCTTTGAAGCCTTCATTCCCTCTCCCCTACGATCGCCCGAGGCGCCGGCTTCGAAGCGCCCTCGTTGCGAAATTGCTCTCTGATCTCGATCATGCGCAGGCACGCCCGCGCCGCATCGCCGCCCTTGCCTGCGCGGCCACCGCGCGCGCGCTCCTGGGCTTGTTCCATCGTCTCGACGGTCAGGATGGCATTGCCGAGCGCGATGTCGTTCTTGACCGCCACGTCCATCAGCCAGTGATTGGCGTTGTTGCACACGATATCGTAGTGCCCGGTCTCGCCGCGGATGACGCAGCCCAGCGCGACGGCACCTGCATATTTTGCATTTGCTCCGGCAAAGTGGCCGGCCGCCGCGGCCTGCCCGAGTGCGAGCGGGATCTCCAGCGCGCCCGGCACGGCAAGACGCTGAACGCGCCCGCCCGCGGCCTCTATCTCTTCGATCGCGCCGGCCATCAGATCGTCGCCGATATCATCGTAGAAGCGCGCCTCGATGACGAGGATCGTTCCCGAGCAGCGATACGTGGGAAAGGACTCCGCGCTCTGCGTTTTCGCTACCATGACTAGTCGATCCTGCGCGTATCGACGATATGGAGCCCGAAAGCCTCGACGCCGACGTAGACCGGTGCTGCCGAGTTCGTCAGCAGGACCATGTCCGTCACACCCAGATCGCGCAGGATCTGCGACCCGACGCCGATTTCGACGTGGCGCCGCTCACGGCCCTTGGCGTCCGGTTTCGACGCGTCCTTTGGAACCTTGTGGTCCCTGATCCAATCGGAAACTGTGTGCGGGCCGAGATCGCGAATGAGCACGATGACGCCGCGCCCCTCGTCCGCGATCAGCCGCATCGCCTTGCCGATCAGCGAGCTGCCGTCCGTTTGATCGCCGATCGCGAGCAGATCCGTCAGCGCGTTGACGGCATGCACGCGCACCAGCACCGGTCCGCCCTTGCTGACATCGCCCTTCACCAGCGCCAGATGCTCGGCGCCGTCCAGCGTCTTGGCGTAGACGTGCAAATCGAACGTTCCGCCGAACGCAGTTTCCACCTGACGCCGCGCGACATGCTCTACGAGCGTATCGTTGCGCAACCTGTAGACGATCAGATCTTCGATCGTGCCGATCTTCAGCCCGTGCCGCTGCGCGAACGGCACCAGGTCCGGCATGCGGGCCATCGTGCCGTCGTCGTTCATGATCTCGCAGATCACCGCCGCCGGCTGCAGACCCGCCAGGCGTGCCAGATCCACCGAAGCTTCCGTGTGCCCGCCACGGATCAGCACGCCGCCTTCGCGCGCCACCAGAGGAAACACATGGCCGGGAGAGACGATCTCGTCCGCGCCCTTGGACGGATCGATCGCCGTCGCAATCGTGCGCGCGCGATCGCTGGCGGAAATGCCCGTCGAGATGCCGTCGCGCGCTTCGATCGACTGCGTGAAAGCCGTGCGGTTGCGCGATCTGTTGGAGCGCGTCATCGCCTGCAGGTTGAGTTCATCCGCCCGCGCCTCGGTCAGCGTCAGACAGATCAAGCCGCGCCCGTGCTTGGCCATGAAGTTGATCGTGTCGGGTGTCGCCATCTGCGCGGCGACGACGAGGTCACCCTCGTTCTCGCGATCCTCCGCGTCGACGAGCACCACCATGCGCCCGTTGCGCAGATCTTCGACGATTTCGTCCGTCGGCGACAGGAAGCCCTTGCCCTCCTGATACACCACGGTGCCAGAGCCTGCGCTCACTGGGGAAACTCCATCATGCGCGCCACGTAGCGCGCGAATACATCGACCTCGATATTGATCAGGTCGCCGGGCGTTTTGCGCCCCCAGGTCGTTTGCGTCAAGGTGTGCGGAATAATGTTCACGCCGAACCTGCGGCCCTCCGCCTCGTTGACCGTCAGCGACGTCCCCGACAGGGCGACGGAGCCCTTTGGCGCGATGAAGCGCGCCAGGCCCGGAGGTACCTCGAAACTGAAGCGTTGGCTGTCCCCATCGGGCGTTATGGCAAGGATCTTCGCCACGCCGTCGACATGGCCGGAAACGACATGCCCGCCGAGCTCATCGCCGGCGCGCAAAGCGCGTTCAAGGTTAATGACCGTGCCGGCCTGCCAGTCGCCGAGCGTTGTCTTCGACAGCGTCTCGTTGGAAACGTCGACATCGAAAATGCTACCGGCGCCGTCCGGCTTGACGCTGGTGACCGTGAGGCAGCAACCGTCGCACGCGATGGACGCGCCCAACGCAATCGTTTCGGCCTGATAGCCGCAGCGGATCGTGTAGCGCCCGCCATCGCGCGCCACAACCTGTCCAACGTCGCTGATGATCCCTGTGAACACGAGCAGTCCTCGATCTGGAAAGGCGTTGAGGCGTGACCGAACGCCACCGCGGTTGGTTGCCGAGCCTAGCGCCTAGCTCTGAACACGGCCACGTCGTCCCGCGCAAGCCTTTGCTCCGCGGTCAGGCTGAAACCATCAAGATTGATGAACGTGGCCGCCGCACGGGTTGCATCGCTCTCCTCGCCTCGCGCCTGATAGACCACGACCTCGTCGACGATCCCGGCCTCCGAGAACGCCCTCCAGGTTCGCGGCCCGCCTTCCACCAGAAGCCGCGTGATGCCGCGTCCGGCCAGGGCCGACACGAGTGCCGGCACGGCGACGCCGCTCTCTCCGGCGGGCGGAACCTGCACGACCTGGACCCCCAGGCGGGTGAAAGCCTCGACCTTCTCGCCCGGCACGCGATCGGAACAGACAACCCACGTCGGCACGTCGCGTGCTGACGCGAACATCTTCGCCGTCAGCGGCACATTCAGCGTCGCGCTCACCGCCACGCGCACCGGCGAGCGATCGGCCAGCCCCGGAAGGCGGCACGTCAATTGCGGATCGTCGTCCACCACGGTCCGCGCGCCCACGAGGATCGCGTCGGCTTGCGCCCTAAGCAGCGCACCGTGCGCGCGCGCCTCCGGGCTCGTCACCCATGTGGCCTGCCCTTCACCGCCGCGAGGCACGCTGCCGTCGGCGGCGAGTGCCAGCTTCAGCTGAACGAACGGCCGATGCTGCGTCACCCGCAGAATATGCCCGAGCGTCAGCAAGCGCGCTTCGTCCGCGCGCACGCCTGTCGCCACGTCGATTCCGGCCTCGCGCAGCATGGCAAGCCCGCGGCCTGCGACACGCGTGTCCGGATCCTCGATCGCCACCACGACCCGCTTCAGCCCCGCCGCGATGATGGCACTCGCGCAGGGGCCGGTCTGGCCCTGATGCGAACAGGGCTCGAGCGTTACGTACATCGTTGCTCCGCGTGTCCGCGCTCCAGCGCGCCGTATCGCCTCGGTCTCCGCGTGCGGCCGCCCACCGGGCTGCGTCCATCCGCGCGCGATCACCTCGCCCGACGCCTCGTCGGCGATCACCGCGCCGACGGCTGGATTGGGCGCCACGCGACCGAGCCCGCGTCGCGCCATGCGAAGCGCGATGCCCATCATCTCTCGATCGAAAGCGCTCACCGCTTGATCCGCGCACCCGCCGCGACCGGCGCGCTTTCGGCATCATCCCGCGCGATCTCGCCCAGCACTTCCTGGAAGTCGGCGGCCTCGCGAAAATCGCGATAGACCGAAGCGAAGCGGACATATGCCACCGGATCGACGCCGCGCAGCGCCTCCATCACGTACTCGCCGATAATCGACGACTGGATTTCGGATTCGCCCGAGCTTTCCAACTGGCGAACGATGCCGGACACCATGCGCTCCACGCGTTCGCTATCGATCGCCCGCTTGCGCAGCGCCACATCGACGGACTTGACCAGCTTGTCGCGATCGAAGGCGACCTTGCGCCCGGAGCGCTTCACCACGACCAGCTCGCGCAGCTGCACGCGCTCGAACGTCGTGAACCGCCCTCCGCAATCCGGACACACACGCCTGCGCCGGATCGAGGCATTCTCCTCGGTCGGCCGGCTGTCCTTCACCTGCGTATTTTCGCCCGAGCAATAGGGGCAGCGCATTCCAAGTCTCCCAAACCGGCAGACGCCCGCAGATGGCCGGGGCGCGAATCCGAAGCGCTCTTTTAGCGCCCGTCGCTCCAACATGCGAGGCTCACGCCCGTGATCTATGCAGCTTTCGCTCGCCTGCCGCGTGCCGCGACAACAGCTTTCGACAGATCGTGCAGCGACTGTAGGTTCATCCAGAACTCAGGAGACGTCCCAAGCCGGTTCGCGAGCCTCAATGCGGTATCGGCCGTCATGTTTCTCCGGCCCGATACCATCTCTGTCAGCCTGTTGGGCGGCACGCCGATCTCGATGGCCAAGGCAGTCGCGCTCACCCCCAACGGCTCGAGGAATTCCGCCTTCAGATAAGCACCCGGGTGCGTCGTGACGCGTTTGGTCGCCCGAATATCGTCCGCCATCGCCGCCGGCGCGCGCTTCTCCTCAATGGTAGTCCGTGATCTCGACATCTTCAGCGCCTCTTTCGGTCCATCGGAAACACAATCGCCACTGGTCGTTTATACGGATGGAGTGGAAGCCCCTCCGGTTACCCGACAAAGCCTCCAACCGATTTCCTGGGGGCGATCGTAGATCGTCCAGCTCGATCGCAGCACGCAAGGCATCAAGCTTCCGTAGCGCCGTCGTCGCCACAGATTGCCAGCCCTTCTTTGTCCGCCCTGAGATTGCGAACTCTTCGGTAGCCCTGTCGGCGAAACTTCGGATCACGACCAAATCTAATATACGTCTGGCGTACAATC
>JAKAXS010000266.1 GCA_021816505.1 Pseudomonadota bacterium | reverse complement strand
TTCCGATCTTGCCAACGGCGGCCGACGCAACCATCACACTATCTACGGCGCCAGGCTCTTTCGCCGGCACCTCGTCGAGCTGGGCGTCTGCCGGTCTGCGGCCGCGGTGGCAGCGCGCGCCGAGCCGAAGTTGGTCGCCGACTTCAAGACGTGGCTGCGCAAGCATCGCGGCGCATCCGAGGCTACCATCGGACTCTATGCCCGCTACGCCGCCGGCCTTATGATGGCACTTGGATCGGATCCTGCGGGCTGGAGGCCGAACGACATCCGCGGCTACTTCCTGGCAGGCGCAAGCAAATCCGGGCACGGCACGATCGAGAAGATGACGACGAGCCTGCGGGCTTTCCTGCGGTACCTCGTAGTCGCAGGCCACTGCCAAGCAAGTCTCGACGGCGCCGTTCCGGCCTACGCCCATTGGCAACTGGCCGACATGCCCCGGTATTTGTCGGCCGAGCAGATCGATTGGCTGATTGCTGCCTGTGACGACGACGCCAGTACACACCGACGTGACCGTGCGATCCTACTCTTGTTGGCGCGCCTCGGGCTGCGGGCCGGCGACGTGGCGCAACTTCGCCTCACCGATATCGAGTGGCAAACGGGTTCGTTGCGGGTCTGCGGCAAGTCGCGCTACGAGGTCCGGTTGCCACTGCCGCAAGAGGTCGGCGATGCGATCGCTGCCTACCTCGAAGGCCGACCATCCGCCTGTCGAAGCGATCTCGTGTTCCTGCGCACGATCGCACCGTGCCGGCCATTCCGAGGTGGCGACGGCATCTCGTCGGTGGTGAAGCGCCTCATGAAGCGGGCCGCCATCGTTACGCCCGTCAAAGGTGCGCATGCTCTACGGCACACTGCGGCGACCGAGATGCTGCGGCATGGCGTTCCTCTCGACAAGATCGGCCTTGTCCTTCGGCATCGTGGCATCGACACGACGGCCTACTACGCAAAGGCCGACGTCGCGCTGCAGAAGCAGGTTGCTCAGCCTTGGCCGGAGGCACTCTGATGTTGAACGCCATCGAGACCTATCTAGCTCTACGGCGTGCCACGGGCTTCGCGATGTCGAATGCGGAGTGCCTGCTGAAGAGCTTTGCCGCCTTCGCGGCCGCGCGCGGACAAACACACGTCGTGGCGCAAACAGCGATCGACTGGGCCGCTCTCGGTCCGACTGTGGCGCAACGCGATGCTCGGCTCAGAGCCGTCTGCCGCTTCGTTCGCCATGTCCAAGTGGAGGACGTCGGACATGAGCTGCCGCCGGCCAATCACTTCGGCGCGCGCAAGCGGCGCCGCACGCCGCACATCTACACGACAGACGAGATCGGTCGCCTCATCGAAGCGGCACTGCGACTTCGGCCGATGGGCGAATTGCGTCCGTACACTTATGCGACGTTGATCGCGCTGCTCTCGGCTACCGGATTGCGTATCTCCGAGGCCCTGAAGCTAATGATCGCGGACGTGACCAGCGATGGTCTGCTGATCCGCGAAACTAAGTTCCGCAAGACGCGGCTGGTGCCGCTGCACGACACGGCAGTTGTCGGCTTGCAGCGATACCTGGACCGTCGCGGGCTCGGCTCGGATGATGATCCAGTGTTCATCGATAAGCGCGGAAGGCCCCTTCGCTACATTGCCGTCAAGGAGACCTTCGACAAGCTGGTCGACAAGGCCGGATTCAGGTCAAGGTCTGACCGCCGCCCTCGCTTGCATGATCTGCGGCACACGTTCGCGGTGCGTGCGCTGGAAAGTAGCCCAACCGGCCGAGGCCGGTGCGGAGCGCACATGGCCGCACTCGCGACCTACATGGGCCACGTCAACATCTACGCGACCTACTGGTATCTGGAGGCCACGGCCGACTTCTTGCGCGATGTCGCCGCGGCCGGTGCAGCGTTCATGTCCGAGGGGAGGTCAACATGACGCCGATTGCCCCCCTCATCGAGACGTTCCTGCGCGACACCCTCGCTCGCCAGCGGGGCGCCAGCCGGCACACGAGCGACTCCTATGCCTCGAGCTTCCAGCTGTTGTTCGTGTTCGCCGCCGACCGCCTTAAGGTCAAACCATCGGCACTGACGCTGGAGCAGATTGACGCAGGACTTGTCAGCGCCTTCCTCGAGCATCTCGAGGACAGGCGCAAAAACGCGGCCGTGACGCGCAACGTCCGGCTGGCGGCTATCAAGTCGTTCTTCCGCTTCCTCGAATATCGGCAACCAGCCGCGCTCGAGCAGATCCGCCGCGTCCTGGCGATCCCGTTCAAGAAAACGGATACGTGCCTGGTGCCCTACCTTCTGCGCGATGAGTTGCAGGCTGTGCTCGATGCTCCCGATCCGGTGACACGCGATGGCATCCGAGATCGCGCTATGCTGCACGTGGCGGTCTGTGCGGGACTGCGCGTCTCCGAGCTGACGGGACTAAAGATCGACGATATCGACTTCCCGTCGATGAGTATCCGTGTGCTTGGCAAGGGGCGCCGGGAGCGGACGCTGCCGTTATGGAAGCCTGCAGCCGCCGCACTGCGCGCCTGGCTCGCCATACGCGGGCAGATAGCGACACCTGAGGTGTTCGTTGGCGTTCGTAGTGAGCCGCTGAGCCGATGGGGCTTTGCCTACCTGCTCAAGCAGCACGTCGCTACCGCGGCTCGGAAGCAGCCCGGTCTCGCCAAGAAACGCGTCTCGCCCCACGTGCTCAGGCACACCTGCGCGATGGTCATCCTGCAGGCGACGGGGGATATCCGGAAGGTGTCGCTGTGGCTTGGCCACGCCACATTGACGACCACCGAGGTCTACACGCGTGGTGATCCGACCGAAAAACTCGATGCAATAGAGGCGATCGTGCCGCCACACCTGCGTCGCGGCGTCTTCCAGCCCACTGACAAGTTGATCGCGCTGCTGAAGCGTGCCTCGTAATGGTGAGTCGAGCTGGCGGCAACTGCGGTTGGACCGCGGACAAGTTGTCGCCAGCTCCCCATTACCAGCTTTGCCCATAAGGCAGCTGTTATAGGCAATGCGCCGATGGCCGCAGTCCGCGCAGCCCTCGACATGGCCGCCAAGCGCTGCGGTACGGCAGCGTTCAATCGCCGACATGACCTTGAGCTGGAGCAAGCTCAGATGCCCGGCCTGGGCAACTCGGTATCTGGGCCCTTCAGCGCGTAAGATGTCTGCGACCTCAAGCGGGGCGCCCATGGCGGGCTCAGGGGCCGGGTGCCGCCTTCGCGTCCATCAGGGTCATCACCCGGTCAAGCGGGCTGATAACGGCGCGGACCGTTCGCGTCGCCACCTTGGTGTAGAGCGCCGTGTTCTCGAGCTTGGCGTGGCCGAGCAGAACCTGGATGACGCGGATATCGACGCCATCCTCGAGCAGATGCGTGGCAAAGCTGTGCCGCAGCGTATGCGGGCTGACATGCTTGCTGATTTGCGCGGTCCTTGCCGCATCTTCGACGACGCGAGAGAGTTGGCGGGTTGAAATCGGTTTGCTGCTGGTCTGCCCAGGAAACAACCAGCTATCGGCTTGCATGACCCCCTGTTGCCGGCCCTCCTTCCACCACGCCCGCAGCAGGGCGAGGAGATCGGGCGAGAGCATGGCATTGCGGTCGCGCCCACCCTTGCCACGCTCGACCCGGATGAGCATCCGTTTGCTATCAATATCGGTGACCTTGAGAGCAGCGACCTCGGCCACCCGCAGCCCGGCGCCATAGGCGACCGACAAAGCGGCCCGGTGCTTGAGGCAGGTGGTTGCCGCCAGCAGTCGGGCCATCTCGTCGGGGCTCAACACCATCGGCAACCGGCGTGGGTATGAGAGGCGGACCAGCTTGCGCGACAAATCCGGCCGGTCGAGCGTGGTGGTGAAAAAGAACCGCAGCGCCGCGACATGGCTGTTCATCGCTGGCGCCGGCATCCCGGCATCACGCTGCTCAACCTGGAACTGGCGCACCTCCTCGGCCGTCGCACTGCCCGGAGAGCGCCCAAGGAAGACGGCGAAGCGGGTAACGATGCGCAAATAATCGTGCTGGGTCTTGGCGCAAAAGCCTCGCATATTCATGTCCTCGATCATCCGCTGGCGCAGATCGACCGGCGCAGGCGAAGGCACGGAAACTGGCTTGGTCATGGGATGGCTCCTCTGGGATGGAAGAAGCCATCATCCTCAGGGCGACCCGCCCAAACGCTCAAACAAAACCTATAAGCCGGGCCCAGGCAATGCCATCAAAACAAGCACCAATCCCGCGACAGCGGGTTCGTTCTTCGGCCCCGTTCCAGGGCGAACGTTTTCCACCGGAATACCTAAATCCTCCATTGGCCGACGTCGGCCAATGGAGGAAACAATGGGACATTCAGAATATGATCCAGGCGTAGCCGGCCAGCGCGCCTGGAATGCCGGCCGGAAACTTGGTGCCAAACGGGCGTTCAAACCCCAACAGGTCTGGGCCATCCGGTTCTGGCTTGATCACCAAAATCGGCTACGGGATCGGGCGCTGTTCGATCTGGCCATCGACAGCAAGCTGCGCGGCTGTGATATCGTGAAGATCAAGATCGGCGACATCGTGAGCGGGGGGCGGATCAAGACGCGGGCTATCGTCGTACAGCAAAAAACCGGCCGCCCCGTCCAGTTCGAACTGTTGGAACACGCTCGCAACAGCATCCTGGCTTGGCTGGAACGTCGTGGTGGTACGCTCGACGACTTCGTGTTCCCGAGCAGGCTAGATCATGCCGACCATATCAGCACCCGGCAATATGCGCGGCTGGTTGAAGAGTGGGTCACGGGTATAGGTCTCCGGCGGGAGGATTATGGTACCCATTCCCTGCGGCGGACCAAAGCTTCGATCATCT
>JAKAXS010000265.1 GCA_021816505.1 Pseudomonadota bacterium | reverse complement strand
CGATCTACCCGATGGTGTGGCCGCGCGCCGCCACGTCGCGCAGGATTTCCGGCATGCCGAGCGCCATCTTGCCGATCGAGAAGAACGTCGCCTTCGTGCAATGCTCGGCCAGCGCATCCAGGATCGCCTTCGTCGTTTTCACCTGCGGTCCGTCGTCGAAGGTCAGCACCACTTCCTTGGGCTGCAGGAAGTCATGGACCTTGTATTGCTCAAGCCCAAATCCCGGGCCGCCCGTCGTGTCGATCTCCAGCGTCTTGGCGAGGCCGATCGCATCCGGATTGGCGCACTGCGTGGCCTGAGCCGCCGGTGGCGGGGGAGCAGGCGGCTGTGCGGCCGGCTGCTGGTTCGCCGCGGCAGCGGCGGCCGCCGGCTTTGTCGCCTGCGCATTGGCGATGCTCGCACCGGCCAATGCCAGCGCCAATCCTATCAACCCTGACGAGACTACCCGCACGATATCCTCCTGCCATTCCCCGGCCGCCGTTCGCGACTCATCGCGTCGGCGGTCCCATCCCAACGTTGCGTCACTTTGCTAAGACTCGGGGGCCGGATGCAAGCCGACGCGCACAATTCGCCGGGGACGCGGCAGATTGAGGGCGTCAGCCGGTGACGCCCAATTTCGCTAAGAATCGTTGGCGGTCGACGATCATGCGCGTGTGCGTACCGCGCCCGATCGTCTTGCTGCCTTCGTGCGCGGTGACGCTGAAACGTATCAGCCGGCCGTCAACCGCAGTGATCTCCGCCCGCGCCGTCACGCTGGCGCCGAGCGCGGTCGGCGCCACATGCGCGACGTCGATATGCGTGCCGAGCGTAATGGACGACGGCGGAAGCTCGGTCTGCGCACAGCGGTCGGCCGCCTGTTCCATCAACGCGATCATCGCCGGCGTGGCGAACACCGGCACGCTTCCGCTGCCCAACGTGATGGCCGAGCGCGCGTCATCCACAACGGCCGTCGCTTCGGCGCTGAGGCCTGCCTTCAATCCTGAAACGTCGGTCAAATCTCACTCCCCGGATACGTCGCGCCCTGTTCCCACCGGAACTGAAAGCCAGATGCCGTCCCACTATCTTCGCCGCAAGCTCAATTCGCAAAGATGGAGGACGTCATGTTCAGCAAGATCGCACTTCTGCTCACGGTCACCGCCGCTGCCGGCGCCACGGTAGTGCTCGCCAGCAACGATGCCTACGCCCGTGGCGGCAAGGAGCATTTTGTCCAGGATTACAAGTTCAACAAGCCGATGCACGGCTATTCGGGCCGCGCCGGCAACTACTACTGCGACTACGTCCGCATCCCCGATCGCAAATGTGCCGTCGTGGGCGGTGCCGAACGCTGCAAGGTCGTCGGCTGGACGCTTCGCCAGACCTGCTACTGAGGCAAGTCGAACACCCTACAGCCAAAAAACGATCGGCCGGGCAATTCGCCCGGCCGATGGCCGTTGGAGATCCGGAAGGCTCGCTTAGCCGCATCGGGGAGGGGTGTGGCGGAAGCAGCCGAGCAAGTCTTCCGGAGTGATGGCTCCGCCAGCCGTTCTTCCGAAGAAGAACCGAAGGCGGAGCCGCAACGAGCCACGGAGAAGCGGGGGACTCCGTCGCTCGCTTTCGAACGAGACCAGCGTGCGGTCCCGCTCAACCCTCGTCAGCACGATCGGTTGAGCAGTCGGCAGGCAGGGCCGCTGTTCCGTTGCGCTGGCCGACGGCGCCATTGGCGCCGTCGCAAATCATGTGATGTTGGTAGCTCCCCCCGGCTAGTTTTCCCTCCAAGCCGGTGAGCGTATTGGGCCGTCTGATGGTGGACGAAACAAGGAAGACGTTAGGCGATATTGTGACGATTGCGTTTTACACCGGACGTTCCCGGACAAAAGTCCACTTCTCAAACTATGCTCCGAGTTTGCAAAACCTGAAGTATGACTCGGAAGCAATGTTGAGCGTGCAGAAGCGTCCGCTTTTGTCCGGCCACGAAAGCGTCGTCAAACAGCTAACAGAAAGTCACACATGACAGCGCTGCCCGGCGTGGTGCGGATTGAGTCATATGCCTTGCGTGTCGTTGAGCGCGCGTGGCCATTCGCGGCTTCGAATGCAGCCGCCATTGCGGCCAACTGGCAGGCACGTTCGGCCGCCAATCCCTCATTCTTTAATGGCCCCATTCACCTTCTGAGCGAATGGCACATGACCGGCGGTTGTTTCTCCGGCGCATTCATCCGTACAGATTTCGCCAGCTATCTCTATTGGCGCGACCAGGGTTACGCCGATCCATCGATGATCGATTGTTTCGGGTCCGCCGTCCTGCGCTCCAGCGACGGCAAGATCCTGCTCGGCCGTCAGGCACCGGGTCACGTCAACTCCGGCCTCACGTATTTCCCAGGCGGCTTCATCGACGATCGCGACGTCACGCCGGAGGGCGCGATCGACATCGCCGCCTCGGTCCGGCGCGAAGCAGGTGAGGAACTGGGTTTTGCGGACGGCACGTTCGCCGAGCGTCCAGGCGCTCACCTGGTCCGTGACGGTCAGTTGCTGTGCATCGCGATCGACCACGTCTCCCCGCTCGATGCCGAGACGCTTCTTACGCAAGCGCGCCGCTTCATCGCCGGGGAACCCAATTCCGAGCTGGAACACGTGCTCGCGGTCGCGACGCGAGCCGAGCTGTCCGGCCTGGCAATGCCCGGCTATGCCAGAGCGCTGTTGGAACAGCTTCTTCCCTAGGAGAAATCGGCACCGACAATTTCGCGCGCCTGCTGCAGATCGCCGCTTGGATGCGGAAGGTGTTTGCGGCAGAGTGCGCGCGTTTTCGGCGGGCCAGACGGGATCCCATGCAACTCACCTATTATACGCTCGACGTCTTCACGGACCGTCGCCTGGCAGGCAATCCGCTCGCTGTGGTGACGGATGGTGCCGAACACCTCGATACGGCCGCCATGCAGGCCGTCGCGCGCGAGTTCAACCTGTCGGAAACGGTCTTCGTCCTGCCCACCGAGAAGCCGGCGCATTCCGCCAAGGTGCGCATCTTTACACCCGCGAGAGAGCTGCCGTTCGCCGGTCACCCGACGATCGGCACCGCCATTCTGCTTGCCGAGCTGCGTGCGTCTGCCTCCGACGAAGCGCTCATCGTGCTGGATCAGCAGATCGGCACCGTTCGCGTCGGCGTCCGCCTGCGCGGCGGCGCGCCTTATGCCGAGTTCGATGCCCCCAAGGTGCCCGTGGAGGCCGGCCTGCTGCCGCCCTCCGAGCGTCTGGCAGCCGGACTGGGTCTGCTGCCCAGCGAGATCGGTTTCGAAAATCACAAGCCGAGCTGCTTCGCCGCCGGCAACGCTTTCGCTTTCGTACCGGTCACCTCGCTCGACGCGATCGCGCGGGCGGCGCCGCAGATGCCGCACTGGACGCAGGCTTTCGAGGAACAAGGCCTGATCGGCGTGTTCGTCTATACGCGCCAGTGCCAGCACAACACGTCTTCGTTTCATGCGCGCATGTTCGCGCCTTCCAGCGGCGTGCCGGAAGATCCGGCGACCGGCTCTGCCGCCGTGTGCTTCGCCGGCGTCGTCAAGCATTTCGACACGCTGCCCGATGGCATGCATCGCCGCGTGATCGAGCAAGGCTACGAAATGAACAGGCCGAGCGAGATCACCGTCACGATCGACGTCGGCCAGGGCAAGCTCAACAACGTCCGCATCGGCGGTCACGCCGTGCGCGTGGCCGAGGGCCGCCTCACGATCTGACGTTCCGGTTCAAGCCGCTGGGGCGAAGGAGTGTGCCTGCGCCCGTGCCCACGCGTCGCGAAAGCGCGGGTCCGCCGTGCCCGTCAGCAGGACGCCTTCTTCCAGCGGCGGATAAAGCTCCGCGAACGAGACCACCTCGCGCGCTGAAATGCGCCGCGAGAAGTGTTCCAGCTTGAATTGCAGCGGATGCTCCAGCCCCGCTGCCGCCACCAACTCGGCGAGAGACATCAGCGTCGCGCGATGGAAATTGCGCACGCGATCCGCCTTGTCCGGCACCACGATCGCGCGCTGGCGCATCGCATCCTGCGTGGCGACGCCGGTGGGACAGCGGTCGGTATGACAGCTTTGCGACTGGATGCAGCCGACGGCGAACATGAAGGCCCGGGCCGAGTTGCACCAGTCGGCGCCAAGCGCGATCACGCGCGCCATGTCGAACGCCGTCACGATCTGCGCGCTGGCGCCGATGCTGATGCGATCGCGCAGCCCCGCGCCCAATAGCGCGTTGTGCACGAAGTTGAGCCCCTCTCGCAGCGGCATTCCCATGTGATCGGCGAATTCCAGCGGTGCCGCACCCGTGCCGCCTTCCTTCCCGTCCACGACGATGAAGTCCGGTGTCACGTTCGTGTCGATCATCGCCTTGACGATGCCGAGAAATTCCCACGGGTGGCCGACGCAGAGCTTGAAGCCGATAGGCTTGCCGCCGGACAGCTCGCGCAGCTTGGCCACGAAGTCGATCAGTTCGCGCGGCGTGGAGAACGCCGAGTGCGTCGAGGGTGAAATGCAGTCGACGCCCTCCGTGATGCCGCGCGCTTCCGCGATCTCGGCACTCACCTTCGCGCCGGGCAGAACGCCGCCGTGGCCCGGCTTGGCGCCCTGGCTCAGCTTGATCTCGATCATCTTCACCTGATCGAGCTTGGACGTCACCGCAAAGCGCTCCGCCGAGAAGGCACCCGCGCCGTCGCGGCAGCCGAAATAGCCGGAGCCGATCTCCCAGATCAGGTCGCCGTTGAATTCGCGATGATAGCGGCTGACACCGCCTTCGCCCGTGTCATGCGCAAATCCGCCGGCGGCCGCGCCCTTGTTCAAGGCCCGAATGGCGTTGGCGCTGA
>JAKAXS010000264.1 GCA_021816505.1 Pseudomonadota bacterium | reverse complement strand
CGATTACCAGGTGAAGGTCCGCGGCCATCGCATCGAACTCCAAGAGATCGAGGAATCCCTGAACAGTCACGCCGGCGTCAAAGAAGCCGTGGTGATCGTTCGCGAAGACTCGGCCGACGACGTTCGCATCGTGGCGTATCTGCGCTTCGCTGGAGACGTGGTCGCTGACGATGACTTGCGTGCCCACGTGCGCAAAACCTTGCCCGACTTCATGGTGCCGGCGCACTTCGTGGCGCTCGAGAAGTTCCCTCTTACGCCCAATCTGAAAGTCGACCGCAAGGCGTTGCCGAAAGTCGGGCCGGTGGCGAAGCGAACGGAAGCGATCTACGAGCCGCCCGCGAGCGACGTCGAAAAGCAGATCGCTCAGGTGTTCGTGCGCATTCTGGGTGTCGAGCAGGTCGGTCTCAACGACAACTTCTTCACTCTGGGCGGGCATTCGCTGCTCGCGGTGCAGGCGCACCGGGAGATCAAGTCCAAGGTTTCGGACAAGATATCGATCACCGACCTCTATCGTTTTCCGACGGTTTCGGGCCTCGTCACGCATTTGCGCGACCTGGACGGGGCAAACAAGCATCTCGACAAGATCGCCGCGCGAGCGAGCGGCCGGCGAGCTGCGATGGCTGGCCGCCGCGGCGTTGCCAGAACCGACGGATGATCGCGATCGACGGCTTCAATTCAAATTCGATCTTGAGCGGCGCGCTCTGAATCTCGGCTTGGGAGGCCAACGACAGTGCTGGACAGAGCCGGGTGCAACTTGTTGCGGACACGTGCGGCGCTCATCCTCCTCGCCGCATGGAGTGCCTCGGCGTCCGCGCAGACCGTTCACGAAGTGACGATTGCAACGCCGAACATCATCGCGGTTGAGGTTCGTGATACCCCGTTCGTTGCCGGCAAAATCGAGCCGCTGGCCGCTCCAAGCGATAAGGAGCAGGGCACCTGGATTGAAGTCGGAAGCCGGTGGGGCAGAGTGATCGGCCCGAAGAGGGACCACGTCCGCATCTCCGACGTGCCTCCGTCCGGATACCTCGATCGTGCGCGTGTCGACGATGCGCAAGGCTACGGGCAGATTGCCGGAAGCTCGGTGGCGGCGGTGTATCGCAAGTCCGTGCCCTACGACTCGGGAATCTATCGAGGTGCCGACGGCGAGACGATGACCGGCGCCAGCCTCAAGCACTACATCTACATTGAGCTCGCGCAGCGGCTTGCCCCGGGCTCGCATGTCATCAAGTGGCCATCGGGCGTATTGCCCGACACGCCATTCGAGTACGCGAGCCTGAAGACGCGCGCCATATCCATCAGGGCCAATCAGCTGGGGCACCGCGCTTCCGACGATAGCAAGATCGCCTTTCTTTCGCTCTGGCTTCCGGGCGGCCCGGCCGAAGGGGCGGTCGATTTCCGCACATACGGCCTCGATACCTTCGAGATCGTCGATGACAAGAACCAGGTCCAGTTCACGTCGAAAGTGACGCTTCGAATTGGTCCATCCGATCCCGAGCCCGGCAATGGCTTGGGTACGCCGTTGGTCGACTATCTCAGTGTCGCGCAGAAACCCGCTATCATCATCAAGATGAGTCAGGACGCGCCGCAGACGGCGACGTCGCCGGGGCACAAGTTCACCGTCGGGCAGCGGATCTGGTTGGACGGCTTCTCCGGCCCGCAGAAGGAGCTGAATGGCTTCGCGACCGTCAGCGCCGCCACGCCGGACACCTTCGAGATCACAGACCTCAGGCCAGGCGCGTTCAGTCGTAACTCTCCCGTCCCGACGGCGTACGTAGCGCAGACGGCGAACCGCGCGGGCACCTATGTGTTCGAACTCGATTTCGGTGCGTGGAAGGGCGCTCAGGCGGGAACCTATCGCGTACACGTTCCCGGCCTTGGCGTGTCCGACACTTTTGAAGTTGGCGACGACATATGGCTTAGGGCGTCAAGAACGGCATTCGGAGGTCTTTACAATCATCACAGCGGAATCGCGCTCGACGGCCGGTTCGGTTTTGAACGGCCGGTTTCGTTCCGTCCCGGCCCCGACTTTCCGGTCCATTTCTCGAAACTGCCGCTGACCTGGACGACGAATTCGTCCCTCGGTGTTCTGCCTGCAGATGATGGCGCGAAAGCCCAGTGGATCACGAGCGAGGTCGCGCCGTTGAGCTATTGGGGTGGATACATGGATGCCGGCGACTGGGACCGCCGCATCGATCATCTCGAAGTCAGCTACATGCTGCTCGACGTTTTCGAAAGTGCGCCGGCCGCAGCCGCCGGCTCGCTGCAAGTGACGAAATCCAGCGAGGTGCTCGATCCTGAGCTTTACGCTGAGATTGATGACTTGCCCGATGTTGTGCATGAAGCCGCGTGGGCGCTCGACTTCTTCCGGCGGCTGCAAATGCCCGACGGTAGCGTCCGGGGCGGCATAGAAAGCGCGTCGCATCCGTTGCTCGGCGAGCCGAGCTTCCTGGAGCACTTCGCGGTTTACGCCTACGCTCCCGACCCGATCTCCACCTATCGCTATGCCGCCGTGGCCGCAAAGTTTGCGCACGTTCTCGGCGATCTCGGCAAGACGGGTCTGGCCAATGTGTATCGGACGAGCGCGCTGCGGGCCTGGGCGAACGCCGAAACCGCAGGCGCCGATCCGCAAGCATATTATGCGAAGGAGCGTGAGCTCGCTGTAGCGAATGGCGCATTCGATGAAGCGGCATGGGCCAAACTGGCCGAGCGCCTGACGAAGGCGACCGGCGAGCATAGGGTTTCGGCTTCCGCGGCCCTGTTTCGCCTGACGGGCGAGGATCAGTACCGCACGATCTTCGAAGCCGCATGGGCCCAACCGGTCGAACTTTACATGCACAATGCCGACGGCGCGTGGGAGTACTACCGGACGAAAGCGCCGACGGCAGATCAGCAGCTGCAAGCGCGCATTGGCAAAGAGATCGTCGCCGCGGCGCAGATCGTGGCCGATGCCCAGCAGCAGATGGCTTATCCCGGCATAAAACATCCCTTCGCGCCCATGGGGTGGGGCCAGGGCCTGGCACCGGACTACAACCAGACTCAGATGTTCATCCGCGCCCATCAGATCAGCGGAGACAGTAAGCTGCTGCGCACCATGCAATCGGCTTCGGCGCAAATTCTGGGCGCCAATCAAGTCGGCCTCAGCTTCACGACGGGGCTAGGCCATCGAACGATCAAGCATCCTTTGCACGAGGATCACCGGGCAATGGGGGTGGCCGCTCCTCAGGGGATAACGATCTACGGCTGGGCATCGCAGTTCGTGACGGCGCACAATTGGATTTTCGGACCCTATTGGTCGCCGTTGCCCGTGGAGGGCAAGAAGGAGAACGCCGAGCAACGGCGTATTGCGCCCGACGCTTTTGCGATGCCGATGTTCGAGTACTTGATTGAACACCCGCTGCTGGTAATGCAGCAGGAGTATACGGTACAGCAATCAATCGGTACGACCGCCGCCATGTGGCTCTATCTCCACGCTGCGGATAGCGCTCGTCAGTGAGTTAAGCAGATGAAGTATGTAGCGCTCGCAATCTGTGTACTCGCCGTATTGCCGGCCTACCTGATTTTTAGAAACAGCCCGTACGTTCGCAACAATCTGTGGCTGGCGCTGGGACTTCTGCCGTTCCTTTCGATGGCATTGCCATTCCTCGACGTGGCCTTGATCTCCTGGGGCGAATTCTGGACCGGCTATGTCCCCGGTCTACAGGTCTCGGCGATCGACGTGCTCTGTGTCGTCCTCTATTTCTCCGTGAGCAACAGAAGAAACTCGATCCACTACCACCTACCCTTCGTGCTGTATCTGACTGCGTTGTCACTCTCGGTGTTCCAGGCAGAGATGCCGCTGGCGAGCACGTTTTCAGTCTGGCAGTTCGCGCGGATCTATTTTGTTACCGTCGTCATCGCCAAGGCCTGTACCGAACCATTTGAAGCCCAACAATTGCTGAAAGGCATGGCGATTGGCCTGCTGTTTCAGTTCGTCACCGTGCTTTACCAAAAGTTCGTCGGCGGCATGACCCAGCCGACGGGCCTTTTCGCACACCAGAACACTCTTGGTTTGATCCTCCATCTGGTGATCTGTCCGCATTTTGCGATGCTGCTTGCGGGACAACGCCAACTTCAGAGCGGTGCCACGTTGCTCATGGGACTTGCGATCGCCGCGCTGATCGCTTCTCGAGCTTCGCTCGGCTTTGCGGCTTTCGGATCCGCCATGACGTACTTTGTTTCCATCGTACACAACTGGCGAACGCGGAAGGCAGCGGTGGGATTGGCCGGCGCGGCGGCTGTCGCGATACTGACGCCGATTGCTCTTTCATCCCTTGAAACAAGATTCGAAGCAGCGCCGCTCTTCGAGGATCGGTATGACGAGCGGGCTGCGTTCAACCGCGCCGCAATCTCAATACTCGAGGCGAACCCCTGGGGAGTCGGGGCCAATCACTACTCGTTCGTGGGGAAGAACTACGGCTACTCGGTCAGCGCGGGCGTGGCGCCGATCGAAGGAAGTCTAAACAACATCGTCCACAATGCCTACCTGCTGGCCGGGGCGGAAGCCGGCTACTTCGGTGTCTTCGCCTTCTCGTTTCTCATGGTCTTCCCGATACTCGTCGCGTTCAGATACGCATGGGCCGCTCGCGGCGCTCGTGATGGCGATCTTCTATGCGGGCTGGGCGTTGGGATGGCGACGGTTTGCCTGCATTCCTTCTACGAGTACATCGTCGTCATCAAAGAGGTTCAGTATGTGTTGGCCATCATCGTCGGGATAACCTTCGGGTATGCCCACCAGGTCAAGACACGACAGAGCAGGAGGACATCGAAACTCCTCGAGCGACGCCCCTTGACGAGAAACCTCGAC